>JBPCNA010000267.1:0-6064 GCA_051001735.1 Solirubrobacteraceae bacterium | reverse complement strand
TCGTCGTCCACCTCGGCGCCCAGGCCATCGACGAGATCGCGGTCACGCTCGCGGCCCACTACGGGGACGAGTGCCCGGTTGCCGTGGTCGCGCGCGCGAGCTGGCCGGACGAGCTCGTGCTGCGCGCGCCCCTCCGCGGGATCGCCGCGCTGGCGCGGGAGGCCGGCATTACGCGCACTGCCACGATCATCGTCGGCCCTGCCCTCGCCGCCGAAGGGTTTCGCGACAGCCATCTCTACTCGCCGACGCGCGAGCGCCCGCGCCCCGCGTGACGATGCCGAGCGTCATCATCATCGCCGGCGACTGGCTGAGCTGGCTTCGCCGGCTGGCGCAGCCTGCCGCCCCCGCCGCCCGGCGATGAGCTCGCGAGTTCTCGTCCTCGGCGGCACGGCCGAGGCGCGCCGGCTCGCGTCGGTACTCACCGCGGCCGGGAAGCCGGTGACGACGTCGCTGGCCGGACGGGTGGCGCGCCCGCGCCTTCCTCCCGGCGAGGTCCGCGTCGGCGGGTTCGGAGGACCCCGAGCGTTGGCGGGGTGGATCGTCGAACACGGCATCGCTGCGGTGGTCGACGCCACCCACCCGTTCGCCGAACGCATCTCAGCTTCGGCGGCCGAGGCCTGCCCACTGGCCGGCGTCCCGCTCCTACGCCTCGAACGCCCGGGCTGGACCGAGCGCCCGGGAGACCGCTGGCACTGGGTCGGCGATGTCGATGAGGCGGCCGTCGTCGTCGCGTCGCTCGGCCGGCGGGTCCTGCTGACCACCGGGCGCCAGGGCCTGGCGGCGTTCGCGGACGTGACGGACGCCTGGTTCCTCGTGCGCTGCGTCGACGCGCCGCAGCCACCGCTGCCACCTCATCACGAGCTGCTCCTCGACCGTGGTCCCTACACCCTGGCCGGGGAGCTCGCTCTGATCGACCGGCACCGGGTCGACGTCGTGGTCACCAAGAACAGCGGCGGGGCGCTCACGCAGGCCAAACTCGACGCGGCGCGCCAGCGGCGCCTACCGGTGATCGTCGTGCGGCGCTCGGCGGTGCCGGCCGAGCTGAGGATGCCGACGGTCGCCACGGTCGAGGAGGCGACGGTCTGGGCCTCCGCTCAGGCCGGGTAGCGCCGCGGCGTGTAGACCCGCAGCGGACCGTCGCCGTTGCGTACGGTGCGCGTCGTCGACGAGCCGACGATCAGCAACGTCCGCATGTCGACCGCGTCGAGGTCGACGTCCGCAAGGGTCGTGACGGTGACCACCTCCGCGTCGCTTCCGACGGCCCGAGCCACCACGACCGGCGTGTGCGGTCCGCGATGGCGCAACAGGACCTCGACCGTCCGCGCCAGCTGCTTGCGTCGTGTCCGCGACGCCGGGTTGTACAGCGCGAGCGCGAAGTCAGCCTTCGCCGCCGCGTCGAGGCGCCCCTCGATCACCGCCCACGGCTTCAGCTGGTCCGAGAGCGAGATCACGCAGAAGTCGTGGCCGAGCGGTGCGCCGACCCGGGCCGCGGCGGCCTGCATCGCCGAGAGGCCGGGCACGACTCGCACCTCAACTCCGGCCAGCAACGGGTCGCCGTCGAGCGCCTCGAACACGGCGGCGGCCATCGCGAAGATGCCCGGGTCGCCGGAGGACACGACCGCCACCCGCGCCCCGGCGGCCGCGAGCTCGAGGGCGTGGCGGGCCCGCTCAGACTCGACGCGGTTATCGGTCTGGTGGCGGCGCTGCCCCCGCCGCTCGGGCACGCGCGCGAGATATCCGGCGTAGCCGATCAGCTCATCGGCCCGGGCGAGCTCGGCCTGCGCCTCGGGCGTCAGCCACTCCGGACCCGCCGGACCAAGTCCGACTACGGCCACGCTCCCCAGGTGCCCGTTGCGCGCGGCTGGCGCCCGGTTCGGTGGTGACGCGGCACTCGGGACGAGCACGAGCGACATGTACGGGACGTCGCCGTCGACATCGAGCAGGGGCGCGATCCGCTCCTCGGGTGAGCTCGCCCGCTCGACGTACACGCTGCGCTCGGCGACGCCGGCGCGGCGAGCAGCCTCCAGCACGCCCGCGAAGGTGCGGCCCAGCTTGAGCACGACCGCAGCGTCGCTAGAGCCCAGGTGCGCGGCGAGCACGTGCGGCGGCAGGGTCCCCGGCAGCACGGTGAGGATGTCGTCGCGCTTGGCCAGGGGACGGCCGGCGGACGCGGCCGCCGCGCTGAACGACGCCACCCCCGGCACGACCTCGGTCGGATAGCGATCGGCCAGCCGCTCGTGCAGATACATGTAGGAGCCGTAGAAGAACGGGTCGCCCTCGCAGAGAACCACCACGATGCGGCCAGCATCCAGCTGCTCAGCGAGCTGCTCGGCGGCGGCGTCGTAGAACTCGGTGAGTGCCCCGTCGTAGCCGCCGGGATGGTCGGTCTGCTCCGTGGTGACCGGGTAGGTCATCGCGATCTCGATGTGGTCCTCACGGAGGTAGGGTGCGGCGATCCGCCGGGCGACGCTGCGCCCGTGCCGGGCGACCGGGTAGGCGACCACGTCGGCGGCTTCGATGATGCGCCGCGCCTTGATCGTGAGGAGCTCCGGATCGCCGGGGCCGACGCCCACGCCGAACAGCCGTCCGGTTGGGGAGCCGGTCACTCGACCGGGCTCGCGAGCGCGTTGACGGCGGCGGCGGCGATTGCGCTCCCGCCGCGGCGGCCATGCACGACCAGGTACTCGAGGCCGGTCGGGTGCCCGGCGAGCGCGACCTTCGACTCGGCGGCGCCGATGAAACCGACCGGGACTCCGATTACCGCGGCTGGACGCGGCGCGCCTTCCTCGACCAGCTCGAGGAGCCGGAAGAGCGCGGTGGGGGCGTTGCCAACCACCACAAGGGCGCCCGCAAGGCGGTCGCGCCAGAGCTCGAGGGCGGCCGCCGTCCGCGTCGTGCCGAGCTCCCGGGCGAGGTCTCGCACCGTGGGGTCCGACAAGGTGCACACAACGTCGTTGTCGGCCGGCAGCCGCGACCGCGTCACGCCGGACGCCACCATCGTGGTGTCGCATAGGACCGGCGCGCCCCGTCTTAGAGCGCGTTCTGCCGAGGCGCCGAAGCTCGGAGAGGCGGCGACGTCGGCGGTGAGGTCGACCATCCCGCACGCGTGGATCATGCGCACGACGACGCGCTCGAGGATGGGGTCCAAGCCATCGAGCGCCGCCTCGGCGCGGATCGTCGCGAACGAACGCCGGTAGATCTCCTCCCCGTTACGGACGTACGCCGTCACACCGCAGCGCGATCGAGCAGCTCGACGGCGTCGGCGAGGCTGCCGACGATCGAGGTCTTCAGGCCTTCGAGCGACACGCCTGCCTCGGTTGCGGTCACCGCGATCTCGGTCCCCGGCGGCCTGCCGCAGCCGCGCGGACAAGCAGACCAGTGCTCGGTCGGCGAACCGGGATCCCGGGATCCCGCCCGCCGCGCCGCGGCGGTCCGCACGTCGCCGAGGGCTTGCGCGCACGCGCCGAGTCCCGAGCAGGCAGACAGTCCCCACCAGCCGCCAGCCTCCGAGATGGCCATCCCGGCGGTCAAATACCTCCCGAGCAGGTCGGCCACAGCACTTGGCAGCAGGTCGACGACGGTCACCGTGCGGCGCGAGGAGAGACGAACCGCACCCAGCAGCATGTCCGGCTGCAATCGCCCGAGCGGCGGCAGGGCGGTCACCGCAGCGCGTCCGTCGGACTGCGTCATGACGCCGAGCGGCACCGACCGTGCCACCGGCGCCGTGCCCGGGCGAGTACGTCCGCCGAGGCGTCGAGCGATCCGCACGGGACCGTCAACAAGGTCTCCAACGCGCCACGCGGCCTCGCCCGCCAGCTCGTCGAGGAACGCGCGAGCGGCGTCCAGCGCGAGCGGCGCCGCGGCGTCAGCGGCTGCCTCGATATCGGTCGTCGTGCCCGCGAGGACGAGCCGGAATGTCCCGTCCGGGCAGGCTCGCAGTTCGACGTCCGCGTCGGAGCGCCCGAGCGTGACGCTGCCATCGTCGACGGCGAACAGGAAGCGCCCAGGAAGCCGGGCGAGCGCAGGCTCGGCGCAGAGCCCCGCATCGAGCGCGTCGATGACGTCATCGATCGCGGCCAGCGAAGCGGGATGACGCCCGGCGACGGGGCTCGCAGCGATGTTGCGGACGCGGTCGTGCTCCGGGGACGGCAGGAGACCCCCAATCCGGAGCCGGTCGGCGGCTGACGCCGCGTCCTTCTCAGCCAACCCGCGCACCTGCACGTTGGCGCGTGACGTCACCTCGACCACGCCGTTCCCGAGCCTCGCCACAGCCTCGATCGCGTCACGGCCGGCGACCGACAGGCGTCCGCCCGGAAGGCGGACGCGAGCGAGGCCTCCGTCTCCGGCGGGATGCAGGCGCAGGAGACCGGGGCAGCGATCGTCCAGCGCATGTACATGGCCGGCGGGGCGATCGGCGCGGCCCGGTTCCATCGACGCACCTCCTGGAAATACGCGTTCCGGTGAGCAGGTTCCGCGGCGGCTCGAGTTCCTGACTTCCGGGAGCAAGTCCCGGTCACAGTGGCGCGACCGTCCCGGCCTTTCACCGGGTTCCTCTCGCCAGCGCGCTGGTTCCGCCAGCATAACCGGGCCACAGCGACGAAGATGACCAGCTCGGGGCTCCGCGGCCGCGGCGGCTAGTACCGCCACCCGGCTTTATCGAGACGCTCGAAGACCTTCTTGTTCCAGAACCCCAGGCGCTGTCGCACTGATCGAGCGCTGAGATCGCCCGGGAGGCGGTGACGCGCGGGATCGCATGAGGTGCGGTTCGAGATGAGAGCGTCGTAGACGTCGCAGACGCTGAGCACTCGAGTGGGGCAGGTCAAGCTGATCGCCAGGAGTCCGTGGGGGTAGCCGCGGCCGTCGCGGCGCTCGTGGTGGTTGCGCACGAGGCGGCGCACCTGGGACGAGAAGCCACCGCACGAGGACCGCAAACGTCAGGGGGTACTTCTGCGAGGAGCCGGCGCGGCGGTGCGTGCCGCGTCGGGGTGCCGTGGCCGGTGGGCGCGGGCGCGGGCGGCAGGTTGCTGCCGGACTGCGCGGGCGGGCTGCCCGCGGCAGCGATCGTGCTCGCGGGTTGCGGGCGAGTTGCGGCAACCTGGGGTTGGCTGCCGGGCGAAGCGACTGTCGTGGCGCCGGGGTGCGGCTGCATCGAGTTTCGGCGCGCCGGGCCCTCCGCCCGGATGTGTGAATGCGCTGGGCGGTCGCGAGCCTACGCCCGACCCAAGTCCGCCTCCGGCGCCGGCGGTGTTAGTCGCCGCACCGCCGGCCGCCGGGTACGCGGGGACCGGGGTAGCGGACGGTGTCGTTGCGGGCGAGAGCACCGCGAGCGCCGGGAAACTAGGTGGGGCAGGTGCTCAAGTAGAGCGTCACGGCTGCCGACGCTCCACTTAGCTTAGTGCGACCAAGGCCGCCGTCATCGCTGCGCGTCGAGAACGGCCGGACCCGAACCGTTGGCGGTTCCCGATGCAGAACGTCTTAAAGATCGACGTCGCCGGTCACGACGCCCGCCAGCACCTGACCGTCCAGGGAGAGCTCGACCTGGCCACCGCGCCGCTGCTCGACGAGCAGATCTCCCTCGCCGAGCGGACCGATGCGCCGCTGATCGTGGTCGACCTAACCACCGTCTCGTTCATGGACTCGACCGGGTTGACCGTCCTGCTGAGAGCCAACGACCGCTCCCGCCACAACGGGAACAGACTGCGCATCACCCAGGGCCCGGCTCAGGTCCAGCGCCTGTTCGAGGTGGCCGGCGTGCGCAGCCGACTGCCACTCATCTCGCCGGATGATCACCATCTTCTGCGCGAGCCCACGCTGGGCGGCCCGCGCTGACCGCACCGGGCGACAACACGTGCAACCAGTCGCCACGCCGCTCTCAGCCGATTTGCGGCATAACAGTCCCGGCCCCGACGCGGTCGCCTTCCGGGCCCTCCCACGACGTCTAGTGTCCTGAGGCGTTAATTGCGGTGCAGTAATTGGCGAGTTTGTCGAGAATCTCGTCCGCGGTTTTGGTCCAGACGTAGGGTCGGGGGTCTTCGTTCCAGTGTTCGGTCCAGGCCTGAATGTC
>JBPCNA010000266.1:0-5762 GCA_051001735.1 Solirubrobacteraceae bacterium | reverse complement strand
CGTCGGCGCCCTCGTCCGCTCGGCCGGCGGTCGCGGCCGCCGCGGGTGGGGGCGGCGCGCCCGCCGGGAGCCTCGGCTACGGCGGCGGCCCGGTGATGCACTCGAGCCGGACGTACGCGATCTTCTGGGATCCGGGCGGGTCGCTCGGCGCCGACTTCGTCCAGGGTGTCCGGCGCTTCCTCGGCGATGTCGGCCAGGACAGCGGGACGCCGACCAACGTCTACGGCGTGGCCACCGAATACGGCGACGCCGCCGGGAAGATCGCCTACCAGTCGAGCTTCGGCGGCTCCTACGTCGACACGACGCCCTACCCGCTGCAGAGCTGCTCGCTCGGCACGTTCGGCCTCGTGCAGGCGCCGTGCCTGACCGACGCGGTGATCGCGGATGAGATCGCCGCGGTGATCGCCGCCAACGGCTGGAGCCCCGGGCTCGACCGGGCCTACTTCGTGTTGATGCCGTCCGGCGTGGTCAGCTGCGAGAACACGACCACCGCCAACTGCTCGAGCAACGCCTACTGCGCCTACCACTCGCAGCGGCTCCCCGACGCCGCCCCGGTGATCTACGCCGTAATCCCCTGGGCGGCGGTCGCCGGCTGCCAGTCGTCGCAGCGGCCCAACGCGAGCGAATCCGACCCGGCCGTCAACCTGATCAGCCACGAGCACATCGAGATGCTGACCGACCCGATCATCGACCGGCCGGGCTGGCTCGACCCGGGCGATGGGAGCGAGATCGCCGACAAGTGCCTCGGCGCCTACGGTGTCTTGACCGGGCCGGCCGGCGCCCAGTACAACGAGACGATCGACGCGAACAACTACCTGCTCCAGGCGGAGTTCTCGAACGCGCGCGGGGGGTGTGCCTTCCGCGCCGCCGACAACCAGGCCCCGACCGCTCGCTTCACGGCGGCGAGCGCCGACGCCCAGCGCTTCGCCCTCGACGCCTCGGGCTCGACCGATGCCGACGGCCGGATCGTCTCCTACAGCTGGGACTTCGGCGACGGCCAGTCGGCGACCGGCACCGCCGCCCAGGCGAGCCACGCCTTCGCCGGCACCGGCCCGCGGACGGTGACTCTGACCGTGCGCGACAACGCCGGCGGCACGGCGGGCACCGCGGAGAACCTGACCGTCGGCGCGCCCGCGGTGACCCCGCCCGCCACGCCGACCCCCACGCCGACGCCCACGCCGAGCCCGACGCCCAGCCCGTCCCCGGCTGCACCGACCACCCCGGCGACGGCCACGCCGGCGGCTCCGCTGCCGGCCGGCGCCCAGCCGGCCGCGGGTTCCCTGGCCGCCGCAGCCACGCCGGCGGCCGCGCTCAAGATCAGCACCCACTTCGGGCTTCTCCACTACTCCGGCCTGACGGGGAGCTTCACCGTCGACCGCCGCGTGCAGGCACGGGTCGACCTGCTGATCCCCCGCTCCACGGCGGTCCGCCTGGGCATCACCGCCCAGGCCGACGGCAGCCCGACTTCGCTGCTGGTGATCGTCGGCCACGCGACCGTCGCGAAGGCCGGGCCGGGGCGGGTCTCCTTCCGGGTGCGGATGCCCCGGGCGACGGCGGCCATCCTCCGCCGTTTCCCGGCGCTCACCGTGATGGTGCGCCTGACGCTCCGCCCGGGCGGCGTCCAGGCGCCGCAGGTGCTCGGCGCCGCGCGGCGCCTCCGCGCATAGGCGGCGTCGCCGACGGTGACCCGTCGGGTCCGCGCACCCCAATATCCTGGACGCGAGTGCTCGAGGTTCTCCTCACCAACGACGACGGGATCGAGGCCGAGGGCCTCCAGGCGCTCCGCCGAGCGCTGCTCGTGGTCGACGGCGTCCGGCTCGCGGTGATCGCGCCCGACGGCAACCGCTCGGCGACGGCCCGGTCGATCACCACCCGGCGGCCCCTGCTGGTGCGGGAGATCGACTTCGGGGACGGGACGGTCGGCTACGCGACCGACGGGACGCCGGTCGACTGCGTCCGCCTGGCTCAGCTCGGCCTGATCGACGGCCTCCACGTCGACCTCGTCGTCTCCGGCATCAACCACGGCGCCAACCTCGGCGACGACATCACGTACTCGGGGACGGTGGCCGCGGCCCTCGAGGCGCTGATCCTCGGCGTGCCCGGCATCGCCGTCTCCCAGCAGTCGCGCGGCTGGGGGGTCGATTTCAGCGACGAGTCGGGCTTCGACTTCGAAGCCGCGGCCCGCTTCGTGGCGCGACTCGTCGACTCGCTCGCCGCCCAGCCGCTGCCGCCGGGAACGCTCCTCAACATCAACGTCCCCGGCGTTCCCCCCGAGGGGGTCGAGCTGACCCGGCTCGGCAAGCGCATCTACCGCGACGAGCTGCGCCTGGAGCGCGAGGAGGGCGGGGGACGCCACTACTGGGTCTACGGCAACGACCCCGGCTTCCGCGACGAGCCGGGCACCGACCTGGCGGCGGTCGCCGCCGGACGGATCGCGGTCACGCCGATCCACTTCGACCTGACCGACCTCCCGGGGATCGAGGTGCTGCGCGAGTTCGAGCTCGAGCGACTCCTCGATGGCTGAGCACCGCCTACCTCCCGGTACCGGCGCCCCGGCCGCCGGCGCCGCCGAGCGGGCGGCCGAGCTGCGAGTCATCCTCATCCACCACGAGTATCGCTATTACGTGCTCGACGATCCGGAGATCGGCGACGACGAGTACGACGCCCTGTTCGACGAGCTGCGGGGGCTCGAGGCGGCCGACCCCGGCCTGATCACCCCGGACTCGCCGACCCAGCGGGTGGGCGGCGCGCCGGTCGGCCGGCTGGCCAAGGTCGCCCACCTGCTGCCGATGCTCTCGCTGGCCAACGCCCGCTCGGAGGACGAGCTCCGCGCCTGGGTCGCCCGGATGCGCGGCCACCTGGCCCGGGAGGGGATCGACGATCCGGTCTTCGAGTTCGTCTGCGAGCCGAAGATCGACGGCCTGGCCATCTCCCTGCTCTACCGCGACGGCGTGCTCGAGCGGGGCGCCACCCGGGGCAACGGCGAGATCGGCGAGGACGTCACCCACAACCTGCGGACGATCGGGCAGATCCCCCTGCGGATCGCCGAGGCGCCGCCGCTGGTCGAGGTTCGCGGCGAGATCTACATGTCGCTGCCCGACTTCGCCGCCCTCAACGAGCGGCGCGCCGCGGCCGGGCTCCAGACCTTCATGAACCCGCGCAACTCGGCGGCCGGGACGATCCGCCAGCTCGACCCGGCGCTGGCCGCCCAGCGGCCCCTGTCGATGCTGGCCTACGGGATCGGGGCGACCGAGGGCATCGAGTTCGCCACCCACTGGGACGCCTTGGCCTGGCTCCGCGAACGGGGCTTCCCGGTCAACCCGGACATCCGGCTTCTCCACGAGGAGGATGAGGTGGTCGCCCAGTGCCTGGCCTGGGAGCAGCGCCGGGGCAAGCTCGACTTCGAGATCGACGGCGTCGTCGTCAAGGTCTCAGACCACGCGCTCCAGCGCCGGCTCGGCGCCGTCGGGCGCGACCCCCGCTGGGCGGTGGCCTGGAAGTTCCCGCCGACGACGGCGAAGACGACGCTCCGGGCGGTGCACTGGAACGTCGGCAAGTACGGCGACCTCCACCCGTTCGCCGAGCTCGAACCGGTGGCCTTCGGCGGGGTGACCGTCAAGCTGGCGACGCTCCACAACGAGGAGGACCTCGCTCGCAAGGACGTCCGCCCCGGCGACGAGGTGATCGTGCTGCGCGCCGGCGACGTGATCCCCCAGGTCCTTTCCCCGGCTCCCGGGGCGGTCGGTCGCCCCGACCGGGCGCCGCCGCCGGGTCCGCCGGCGCGCTGCCCGGTGTGCGGCACCGAGACGGTGAAGCCGGCGACCGGGGTCTTCACGATGTGCCCGAACCCGGTCTGCCCCGGCCGCCAGTGGCAGCTCCTCAAGCACTTCGTCTCCCGCGGGGCGATGGACATCGACGGCCTCGGCGAGAAGCAGGTCGCCGCGTTCCAGGCCCGCGGCCTCCTGACCACGGCGCCCGACATCTACGACCTGCGGGCCGAGCAGCTGCTCGAGCTCGAAGGGTTCGGCGAGGTCTCGGCGGCCAACCTGATCGCCGCCATCGACACCTCGCGCGAGCGGCCGTTCGCGCGGGTGCTGTTCGCCCTCGGCATCGAGGAGGTCGGCGCCGTGACCGGACAGAGCCTCGCCCGCCAGTTCCGCGACGTCGACACCCTGCTGGCGGCGCCGCCCGAGGCGATCGAGGAGACTCCGGGGATCGGCACCAAGATGGCCGAGGTAATCGCCGGCCAGCTGGCCGAGCCGGCGATGCGGCTCCAGATCGACCGTCTCCGGAAAGCCGGCCTCCGCTTCGCCGAGGAGGGCCCGCCGCCGGGCGAGGGGCCGCTGGCCGGGCTGACCCTCGTCCTCACCGGGACGCTCCCGACGCTGTCGCGCGAGCAGGCGACCGAGCGCATCCAGGCCGCCGGCGGCCGGGTCACGAGCTCGGTCTCCAGGAAGACCGACTACCTGGTGGCCGGCGAGAGCGCCGGCACCAAGCTGGCCAAGGCCGAGCGCCTCGAGGTACCGGTGCTCGACGAGGCCGCCCTCGCCGACCTGCTGGCCGGCGACCGCAAGACCGCTGGCCGCTAGCCGCTCACGGCCAGCGTGACCGTCATGCGGTCCTGGAGGGCGTGGGCCTTGGCGTCGCTGATCGCGTTCATCAGGAAGGCAAAGGCGAAGCGCCCGTCGCAGATGCCGGCGAGGGTCGAGACGCCGACGAGCGTCCCCGTCTTGGCGACGCACCGGCCGGCGGCCGGGGTGCCGCGCATCCGGTGGATCAGCGTGCCGCTCCGCCCGACGACCGGGAGGTCGGCCAGGAGCGTCGCGCCGACCGCGGCCCGCTGGCCGGTCGGCGCCAGCGCGCGGAGGAGGGTGACGACCTCGCGGGGGCTCGTGCGGTCGTCGTGGGAGAGCCCGGACCCGTCGAGGATGTGGGGGGCGATCCCCAGCCCGCCGAGCCAGGCGCGGACGACGGCCGCCCCGGCGGCGGTCGAGCCGCCGGCGCCAAAGCGGGCGCCGAGGCCCTTGAGGAGCATCTCGGCGAAGAAGTTGTCCGACGGGATGTCGGTCATGGCGACGAGCGTCCGCAGCGGCGGCGAGGCGACGCCGGCGAGGACGGCGGCCCCGGCCGGGGCGACCCCGGCGCCTGAGCGGCCGCTGACCTTGACCCCGGCGGTGCGGATGGCCGCGGCGAGCTGGGAGGCGGCGTAGGCGGCCGGCGACGGGAGCGCGCCCTGGCGGCCGCGGTCGAAGGCGAGGCCGCTGAGCTGGCCGGCGAGGTCCTTGTCGGGGAGGAAGCCGGTGGCCGGGTCGCCGCGGAGCGCGTCGAAGACCGACTCGTCGCCGAGGATCGCTCCGTCGACGCGGAGGATCCCGGTAGCTGAGAAGAGGGCCTCGGCAAGATTGCCGGCGCTGGCCTGCCCGCCGGGCGCGGCGACGGCGCCGAACGTCGGGTCGCCGCCGCCCCGGAGGTAGAGGTCGCCGTGCCAGACGCCGGCCGCGTCGGCGGCGCCGACTCCGGCGATCGAGGTCCGCAGGCGGGCGTCGGGGCCGAAGCGGGCCAGGGCGGTCGCCGTCGTGTAGAGCTTCTCGACCGACGCCGGCGTCCGGGGCACCGAGGCCCGCCGCGCGTAGAGGTCGTGCCCGCTGGCCAGGTCGACGACCAGCGCCCCCGACTGCGGTCCGGCCCGCCGCATCTCGGCACCGAGGACGGCGCGCAGGCGCGCCACCCTCGGGGCGGCGAGGGCCGCCGCGGCCGTCCGC
>JBPCNA010000265.1:0-31007 GCA_051001735.1 Solirubrobacteraceae bacterium | reverse complement strand
CTCGGGCGCGAGTTCTCGACCGAGCCGGACTACAGCGACGAGATCGCCCGGGAGATCGACGACGAGGTCCGGCGGATCATCGAGGGCGCCCACCAGCGGGCGCGGAGCATCCTCACCGAGCACCGCGGCCACCTCGACTCGATCTCCGGCATCCTCGTCCGCCGGGAGACGATCGAGAAGAACCAGTTCGAGGGCCTCCTCGCCGGCCAGGCCGAGGCCGATGTCTTCGGCCCCGAGGACACTCCCCGCGCCCAGCTTCCGCCCGCTCCGACCGCCACGCCGGCGCCCGACCGGCCCCGCGAGGCACCCCGCCCGCTCCCCCGCCCGGGGCTGGCCGGCGGCACCGCCGAGCTGCGCACCACCGATCCCGAGCAACCCGAGCTGACCTGAGCCCCGGCGGGGCGCAGGCTTTCGGAGGCGGGGTGAAGCACGGCTCGATCGGGGTGGTCCTGTTGGCGCTCGCCGTCGGCGGCTGCGGCGGCGCGTCGGGCGGCTCGGGCGCCAAGGTCGCCGACCAGGCCGCGGTCACGCCGAGCGGCGCGGCCGACGGCACCCCGTCGCCGGTGCAGGCGGCGAGCGGCCGCAAGGGCACGGGCGCGGCGGGGCGCCGCGGGGCACCGCGACTCGCCCATCCGGTACCGGCCGCCTTCCGGGCGACGGGCATCTCGCCGGGCGCCCCGTCGGACGACCAGGTCCGCGCCGAGCTCCAGCAGATGTACGTGGCGCAGGCCCAGGCGAAGAAGCTGAGCGCGGCGGCGGCCAACTTCGCCGGCCTGCTGCCGTGGGTCGCCGAGCCGAAGAGCGGGCAGATGGTCAGCGTGGCCTCCGTATTCACCGACTACGGGCTCGGGCTGGCCTGCGGCGGCCTGCTCGCGGTCAACCAGATCGGTGTGGCCCACAAGACGGCGCCGTGCGGCACGCTGATCGACTTCACCTACAACGGTCGGACGCTCCGCGTCCCGGTGATCGACCGCGGTCCCTACATCGTCGGGCGCGAGTGGGACCTGACCGGGGCCACCGCCGCCGCCCTCGGCTTCCCCGGGCTCGGCCCGATCACCTGGCACTGCGCCAGCTGCTGAGCCCGCCACCCCCGCCGGGCGGAGCCGTGCGCGATCATGGGGCGGTGCGCGATCCGCTGATCATGGGCGTGCTCAACGTGACGCCCGACTCGTTCACCGACGCCGGCCTCTTCGTCGAGACCGGCCCGGCGGTGGCCCACGGCCTCGAGCTCGAACGCCAGGGGGCGTCGATCGTCGACGTCGGCGGCGAGTCCTCGCGACCGGGGGCGTTCCCGGTCGAGGGCGCGCTCGAACGTGAGCGCGTCGTGCCGGTGGTGGAGGGACTCCTCCGGGCCGGCCTGCGGGCGACGATCTCGATCGACACGACCAAGCTCGCGGTCGCCGAGGCGGCGCTGGCCGCGGGTGCCCGGTACGTCAACGACATCAGCGCCTTCCGCGGCGATCCGGAGATGGCCGGGCTCGTCGCCGACCGGGGCGCCGACTGCTGCCTGATGCACATGCAGGGCGAGCCGCGGACGATGCAGCGCGACCCGCGCTACGGCGACGTGGTCGACGACGTCCGCGCCTTCCTCGAGGAGCGCCTCGACTGGGCGGTTCGGGAGGGTGTCCCCGAGCACCGGATCATGCTCGACCCGGGGATCGGCTTCGGCAAGACGGTCGCCCACAACCTCGAGCTGCTCCGCCGCCTCGACGAGCTCTGCACGCTCGGGCGGCCGATCGTCATCGGCACCTCGCGCAAGTCGTTCCTCGGCAAGATCAGCGGCCGGCCGGCCGGCGACCGACTCGGGGGAACGATCGCCACCAACGTGATGGCCTACGAGCGGGGAGCCGGCGTCTTCCGCGTCCACGACGTCGCGCCGGTCAGGGACGCGCTCGCGCTGGCGGCTGCTACGGTCAGCGGGCGATGGAGCCCGAAGACCCCGACGACCTAGACAACGGGGTGCCGTGGCAGGACGACGACGAGGACGCGGACGAGGACTCCGGGATGCGGACCGGGGTCACGGTGGAGATCGCCGGGCTCTCGCTCTACACCCACGTGGGCATCGGCGCCGCCGAGCGCGAGGTCGGCCAGCGCCTCCTCTTCGACATCACGATCGACGTCGGCGAATCGGCGGCGACGGAGACCGACCGGATCGAGGACACGGTCGACTACGCCGAGGTCTGCCAGCTGGTGGCCCTCGTATCCCAGCAGCGGACCTACCGGACGCTCGAGCGGCTCTGCACGGCGATCGCCGATCGCCTGATCGAGGACTTCGCCGCCGAGGCGGTCTGGGTCAAGGCGGCCAAGCCCGAGCCCCCGATCCCCCTCCCGGTCGAGCAGGTCTCGGTCGAGGTCTGGCGCGAGCCGCCGGAATAGCCCTACCGGGTCGCGGCGGACGGCGGTGATCGACCGCCTGGCCGCCGCGATCGGAAGCCGGCCGAAGCGGGCGCTCCTGGCGGCCGCGGCGTTCTTCCTCCTGGCCCTCGGCGTCGGCGCCCCGGTGGCCGGCCGGCTCACCGCGCACAACGCCGACTTCCAGGACCAAGCGTCGCCGAGCGTCCGCGCGGCGCGTCTGATCGAGCAGGCGAGCGGCCAGAGCGCCACGTTCGGCGTCGTCGCCCTCGTTCGCGGGCGCGGCGACGCGCGGACCGATCCACGCGCGCGCCGGAAGGTGGCCGCCGTGGCTCGGCTGCTGGCGGCGTCGCCCGGCGTGCTGCGGGTCCTCGACTACCCCGGCACCGCGCTCCCCGAGCTGGTCTCGACCGACGGGCGCTCGAGCGTCATCCTCGCGAGCTTCGTCGACCAGGACCGCTCGACGGCGGCGGTCGACCGGCTGCGCGGCCGTCTAGCCGGCCACCGGGTCGCCTTCGGCGGGGCGGACGTCGCCTTCTCGGAGATCAACACGCGGACCTCCTCCGATCTCGCCCACGCCGAGGAGATCGCCATCCCGATCCTCCTGCTCCTCTCCTTCGGGGTCTTCCGCGGCCTGATCGCCGCGCTCCTGCCGCTGCTGGTCGGGCTCGCGGCGATCCTGGCGTCGCTGCTCGGGATGCGGGCGGTCAACGCGGTCAGCCCGCTGTCCATCTTCGCGCTCAACCTGGTCACCGGGATGGGCCTCGGCCTGGCCATCGACTACAGCCTGTTCATCGTCTCCCGCTACCGCGAGGAGCTGGCCGGCGTCGGCGACCCCCGGGTGGCCATCGAGCGGACGCTTCAGACCGCCGGGCGGACCGTCCTCTTCAGCGCGCTGACCGTGGCCGGCGCGCTCGCCGCCCTGCTCGTCTTCCCCCTGCGCTTCCTCTACTCGATGGGGGTGGGCGGGGCGCTCGTCGCCCTGAGCGCCGGCGCGGTCTCGCTGACCGTGCTCCCCGCCGTGCTGGTGCTGCTCGGACCGCGGATCAACGCGGTGGCCCCGGCCCGCCTCCAGCGCTCGCGCGCCCGCAGCGACCGCCCGGCCGAGAGCGGGGCGTGGTACCGCCTCGGCGCCGCGGTCATGCGCCGCCCGGCGGCGACCGCCCTTCTCGTCACGGCGGCGCTGATCGCGGGCGGGCTGCCCTCCCTGCGCCTGGCTCTCGCGCCGGCCAGCGCGCTCGCGCTGCCGCCGAGCTCGGAGACGCGCCAGGTCGCAGAAGCCCTCACCCGCGACTTCCCGAGCGACGGCTCGCAGCGGATCACCGTGGTCGTCCCCGCGCCGGCGGACGCCTACGCTCAGCTCGGGCGACTCGGCGGACAGGTCGCCCGCCTGACCGGTGAGCCCGCGGCCGGCCGCTTCCTCGGGCGGGGCGTCTGGGAGCTCGACGTGCTGCCCCACGGCGACGCGGTCTCGGCCGCCAACCAGCGGCTGGTCGCGCGCCTGCGCGCCCTCTCCGTCGCCACCGCCGGCGGCCCGGCCGCCGGCCAGCGGCTGGTCGCGCGCCTGCGCGGACTCTCCGTCGCCGCCGTCGGCGGCCCGACTGCGGCGTTCGTCGACCAGAAGTCGGCGATCGCCTCGCAGCTCCCGCTCGCCCTGGCCATCCTCGCGGCCGCCACCATCGGCGTGCTCTTCCTGATGACCGGCTCGGTCGTCCTGCCGCTGATCGCCCTGGCCATGAACGTCCTGACCGCGGCGGTGGCCGCCGGGCTGATCGTGCTGATCTTCCAGGACGGCCGGCTCGGCGGCCTGCTCGGCTTCCGCCCGATCGGCGGCCTCGAGGAGTCGAACCTCGTGCTCCTGTTCGTGGTCGTCTTCGCCCTGTCGACCGACTACGGGGTCTTCCTCTTCGCCCGTATCCGCGAGGCGCGCGAGTCGGGCCTCGAGAGCCGGGCGGCCGTCGCGTTCGGCCTCGAGCGGACGGGCCGCCTGATCACGGCGGCGGCGCTCCTCTTCTGCGTGGCCATCGGCGCCTTCGCCACCTCGCAGATCTTCTTCGTCAAACAGCTCGGGGTCGGAGCGGCGATCGCGGTGGCCGTCGACGCGACCGTCGTCCGCGGCCTCCTCGTCCCGGCGCTGCTCGGCGTGCTCGGCGACCGCGCCTGGTGGGCGCCGGCGCCGCTGCGCCGCCTCCACGCGGCGGCCGGCCTGGGCGAGGACGGGTCCGCGGCGGCGCGCTGAGCAAGAGACCGGCGACCGGCCGGTCGGCCGAGTGGCATGCTTGTCGGCGGGAACCGAGCGAGAGGAGCGGTCGTGCGCAAGCTGGTGCTGTTGGCATTCGTCGGGCTGGCCGGAGCCGGGGTGGCGGTCATCCCGTCGCTGGGGTCGGCGCAGGCGACGACTGCGTCGTTCACCGCGGTCGACAACGGGGACTTCCTCCACCTGCCCACCTGGAACGCGAGCGCGTCGACGGCCGTGAACGACCCCACGATCCCGGGCGCCCCGTCGGTGAGGATCGTCCCGGGCGGGACGGTGTTCTTCAGCTACCCGAGCGGCAACAGCAGCTACAACGCCGTCTTCGACGGCCCCCAGCCGAGCTCGTGTATCCAGACTGCGGCGACCGCGCCCTTCAAGATCCTGCCGGCGCCGCCGCTTCCTGCGGGCTCCCAACCGGCCGGATGGGCCGGGAGCTGCCGCTTCGACACCCCGGGGACCTACACCTTCCACGACGGCGCTCGCGGCCCCCAGATGTCGGGAACCGTCTACGTCGGGACGACCACGACCCCGCCGCCGACGACCACCACGACGACGACGACGCCGTCGGGGACGACGAGCACGAGCTTCCACGAGCCGCCGATCCCGGCGGCGGCGAGCACGCTGCGGGCGGCGAGCACCCAGCGGGGGACGGTGGTGCGCGGCCAGATCCACGTCACCACGCCCTCCTCGCGCCTGGTGGCCAACCTCTACCTGGGCTCCTCATCGGTGAGGGTCGGCCGCACGACGATCTTCGGCGTCCGGGACGGCGTCAAGCACTTCGCCGTCCGTCTCTACGCGAGCTCGGCCCGGCGGCTGCGCGCCCAGCACCGGCTGGCGCTCACGCTCCGCGTCCAGATCCTCGGGCAGGGGGTCGGCCCGACCCTGCTGAGCCGGCACGTGACCCTGACCGGCTAGGGCGTGGTCGGCTATCTCGGCCTGGGCTCGAACGTCGGCGAGCGAAGGGCCAACCTCGAGGCGGCGGCCGCCCGGCTGCCGGCCCGCGGCGTCGTGCCGCTGGCGTCGTCCTCGACCTACGACACCGACCCGGTGGGCGACGTCACAGACCAGCCGTCCTTCCTCAACGCCTGCCTGCGGGTCGACACCGCGCTCGGCCCCGACGAGCTGCTCGACGCCTGCAAGGCGATCGAGCTCGAGCTCGGCCGCCGGCCGGGGGGGCCGCGCCACGGGCCGCGCCCGATCGACGTCGACGTCCTCCTGCTCGGTGACCTCGAACAGACGACTCCGCGCCTTACCCTGCCGCACCCCGAGGTGCTCACCCGGCGCTTCGTCCTGATCCCGCTGCTCGAGCTCGACTTCGACCTGCGGACGCCGGGGGGCGCCGGCCTGGCCGACGCGCTGGCCGGGCTCCCGCTCGACGCCGGCGTCCGCCTCGTCGGCCCGCCCGTCGAGCTGCCGCCGGCCGCCGGCCGAGCATAATGAGCCGGGCGTGCTCCTGGTCGTCGACGTCGGCAACACCCAGACCCACTTCGGCACCTACCGGGGCGGCGAGCTGCTCGAGCACTGGCGCTTCGCCACGGTGCGCGAATCGACGGCTGACGAGCTCGGCGCCACGCTCAGCCAGCTGCTCGAGCTGCGGGGGATGCGGATCGGGCAGATCGACGCGTCGATCGTCTCCTCGACCGTGCCCGAACTCGCCCCCGAGTGGGTGGAGACGGCGCGCCGCTACCTCGGCCACGAGATGCCGGTCGTCGGGCCGGGCATGCGGACGGGGATGCCGATCCGCATGGACAACCCGCGCGAGCTCGGAGCCGACCGACTGGTCAACGCGGTGGCCGCCTACGAGATCTTCCGGGCGGCGTGCATCGTCGTCGACTTCGGGACGGCGATCACCTACGACGCCGTCTCGGCCGAGGGCGAGTACCTCGGGGGGATCATCTCGCCGGGCGTGGGCATCTCGCTCGACGCGCTGACCTCGCGGGCGGCCAAGCTGCCGAAGATCGACCTCGGCGAGCCGCGGTCGCTGATCGGCAAGACCACGGTCGACGCGATCCGCTCAGGCGTGGTCTACGGCTTCGCCGCCGCGGTCGACGGGATCGTCGCCCGGCTGCGGGCCGAGCTCGGGGCCGGGGTGGCCACCATCGCCACCGGCGGCCTCGCCCACGCGATCGTGCCCTTCGCGGTGTCGATCGACCGTGTCGACGATCTCCTCACGCTCGAGGGGCTGCGGCTGATCCGCGAGCGCAACGCGTAGCTACTGTTGGGGAATGGCGGCTCTGACCGATTCGTGGACGCTGGCCGGGATCGAGATCCCCAACCGGGTCGTGCTGGCGCCGCTGGCCGGCATCGGCAACTGGTTCGTCCGCCTCCAGGCGCGCCGCCACGGCGCCGGCCTCGTCTTCTCGGAGATGGTCTCGAGCTACGCGATCCACTACCGCAACGAGCGGACCTGCACCGAGCTGCTGCGCGTCCACCCCGACGAGGACGGGCCGCTGGCGATCCAGCTGTTCGGCAACGACCCCGACGTGATGCGCTCCGCCGCCGCCGCGGTGGCCGCGGCCGGCGCCGACCTGATCGACCTCAACATGGGCTGCCCGGTGCCCAAGGTGTGCAAGACCGGCGCCGGCGCGGCGCTGCTCGACGACCCCGACCGGGCGCTGGCGCTGGCCCGGGCGGCCGGGGAGGGGAGCGGCCTCCCGGTCACCGTCAAGCTCCGCTCCGGACGGCGTCCCGGCGGCCGTGAGGGTGTTCTTCTGGCGCGGCGGTTGGTCGACGAGGGCGGGGTGGCGGCGATCGCGTTCCACCCCCGTTCGGCCGCCGTTCGGCACGCGGGCCGGCCGGACTACGAGCTGGCCGCCGAGCTCGTGCGGACGCTCGACGCGCCGGTCATCCTCAGCGGCGGGATGCGCAGCGCCGAGGCGGCGCGGGCGGCGCAGGAGGAGACCGGGGCCGCGGCGGTGATGCTCGCCCGTGGGGCCCTCGGCAACCCCTGGCTGTTCGAGCAGGCGCTCGGTGCGCGGGCGGACGAGCCGACCGAGGCGGAGGTGCTCGCCGAGCTCGACTGGGTGATCGACCGCGCCGTCGAGCACCTCGGCCCCGAGCGGGCCGCCCGCTACCTGCGCAAGTTCTATCCCTGGTACCTGAGCCGCCTGACGAGCACCCCGACGACGGCCGATCGGCTCGCCCGATCCGGCTCCATAGAAGAGGCACGCGCCGTCCTCGGGGATCTCGGGAGCGTCGCCGCGGCGGCGTGAGAGGGCCCGCCGGGCTCGCTATACTGCGGCGTTCGCTCGGTCGCCGAGTGAACAGAATTCCCGCCGGCGAGCGGGTTTTTCTCTGCTTGGTACCGCAAACGCCAACCGAGGCTCCCATGGCAAAGGACGTAATCCTCACCCCCGAAGGGCTCGAGAAGCTCAAGACCGAGCTCGAGCTCCTGTCGACCGAGAAACGGCGCGAGGTCGCCGAGCGGATCAAGGAAGCCCGCGAGTTCGGTGACATCTCCGAGAACTCCGAGTACGACGACGCCAAGAACGAGCAGGCGATGCTCGAGGCGCGGATCGCCTCGGTCCAGGAGAAGATCCGCATGGCGACGGTGATCGAGCCCGAGGACCTCTCGACCGAGGTTGTCGCCGTCGGCTCGGTCGTCCACGTCAAGGACGAGCAGACCGGGAAATCGGTCAAGTACACGATCGTCGGCTCGGCCGAGGCCAAGCCCGCCGAGAACCGGCTGTCCAACGAGTCGCCCGTCGGCCGCGCCCTGCTCGGGCGCAAGCGCAACGACGAGGTCTCCGTCCAGGTCCCGCGCGGACCGGCGCGCAAGCTCAAGATCACCAAGATCGAGGTCGGGCTGAGGTGAGGGTCCACGCCTGAAGACGACGGGACGGGCCTGCTCGCCGCCCGGCGGGCCAAGCTCGACCGGCTCCGGGCCGACGGGGTCGATCCCTTTCCTGCGGCCTTCCCCGGGGTCGAGCCGATTGCCGCGGTGGCCGGCCGCCACGAGGGGCTCGAGCCCGGCGAGGAGACCGGGATCTCCCACCGCGTCGCCGGCCGCCTGGCCGCCCGGCGCGGGCAGGGCCGCGCCGCCTTCCTCGACCTCGTCGACCGCTCGGGCAGGATGCAGCTCCACGCCCGCGTCGACGAGCTCGGCGAGGAGGCTTTCGCCCGCCTCGTCGGGCTCGACCTCGGCGACCTGATCGGCGTCGACGGCTGCGCTGTGCGGACCCGCCGGGGCGAGCTCTCGCTGCGGGTGACGAGCTTCGCCGTGCTCGCCAAGTCGCTGCGCCCGCCCCCCGACAAGCACTCCGGGCTGACCGACGTCGAGACGCGCTACCGGCGGCGCGAGCTCGACCTGATGGCCAACGTGGAGACCCGCGACCTCTTCGTCGCCCGGGCCCGGATCGTCGCGGCCGTCCGCCGGGCGCTCGACGACGACGGCTTCGTCGAGGTCGAGACGCCGGTGCTCCAGCCGCTCTACGGCGGGGCGATGGCCCGTCCGTTCACCACCCACCACAACGCGCTCGACCGGACGCTCTACCTCCGCATCGCCACCGAGCTCTACCTCAAGCGATGCATCGTCGGCGGCCTCGAGCGGGTCTACGAGCTCGGCAAGGACTTCCGCAACGAGGGCCTCTCGCCCAAGCACAACCCCGAATTCACGATGGTCGAGTGGTACGAGGCGTACGCCGACTACGGGGACGCCGCGCGCCGCCTCGAGCGGCTGGTCGAGTCGGTGGTGGCCTCGCTCGAGGCGCCGCCGGCGATCGACTTCTCGGCGCCCTGGCGGCGGATCACGCTGCGCGGCGCGATCCGCGAGCAAGCCGGCATCGACGTGTTCGAGCACCACGACGCCGCGGCGCTGGCGGCGGCCATGACCGCCGCCGGGGTCGGCCCGCCGGCCGACGGGCGCACCTGGGCCGGGCTGGTCGACGACCTCCTCTCCAAGTACGTCGAGCCGACGCTGGTCGAGCCGACCTTCGTCATGGATTATCCGGTCGAGCTCTCGCCCTTCGCCAAGGATCACCGGAGCGAGCCGGGTCTCGTCGAGCGGTGGGAGGCCTACGCCGGGGGCATGGAGATCGCCAACGCCTTCACCGAGCTCAACGACCCCGACGAGCAGCGGCGGCGCTTGGAGGCCCAGCGCGCCGAGGCCCGGGCCGGCGACGAGGAGGCGCAGCCGTTCGACGAGGGATTCCTCGCCGCGCTCGAGCAGGGCATGCCGCCGACGGGGGGCGTCGGGCTCGGAATCGACCGCCTGGTGATGGTGCTGACCGGCCGCCGGTCGATCCGCGAGGTCGTGCTCTTTCCGGCCATGCGCGACTGACGGGCGCCCGCGGCGACGGACGCCTAGCGGCGGCTCCGCCGCGATTGGTAGACTTCGCGGTGCGCGGCGATCTCTTTTCCCCGAACACTCATCCCTTTGGCGGCCGCAACCGAATAGATGAGCACGACGGGCAGTTGCGCGTCCCCTCGACCGCTCAGACAACACCAGCGAGACACTAGGCACAGCCGGTAGGAAGGACCAACCGATGTTCGAGCGATTCACAGAGCGAGCCAGGCAGGTGGTCGTTCTCGCGCAGGAGGAAGCGCGGACGCTCAAGCACAACTACATCGGCACCGAGCACATTCTGCTCGGGCTGCTGCGCGAGGAGGAGGGCCTGGCCGCGCGAGTGCTCGAGAGCCTGGACATCACCGTCGAGCGGGTGCGCGCCCAGGTCGTGCGCATCGTCGGCTCCGGCGAGGAGGTCACCTCCGGGCAGATCCCGTTCACGCCGCGGGCGAAGAAGGTGCTGGAGCTGGCGCTGCGCGAGGCGCTCTCGCTCGGCCACAACTACATCGGCACCGAGCACATCCTGCTCGGGCTCGTGCGCGAGAACGAGGGCGTCGCCGCCCGCATCCTGCTCGACTTCGACGCCGATTCGGAGAAGATCCGCAACGAGGTCATCCGCATGCTCTCGGGTCCGGGCGGCCGGCGCCAGCCGACCTCCGGCGCCGCCACCGGCGGGACGGCCCCCGGCGAGGGGAAGAAGTCCTCGAAGCTGCTCGACCAGTTCGGGCGCAACCTGACCAAGCTCGCGTCCGAGGGCAAGCTCGACCCGTGCGTCGGTCGCGAGACCGAGATCGAGCGGATCATGCAGATCCTCTCGCGGCGGACCAAGAACAACCCGGTCCTGATCGGCGAGCCCGGGGTCGGCAAGACCGCGGTCGTCGAGGGCCTCGCCCAGCGGATCACCAACTCCGACGTGCCCGAGCTGCTCAAGAACAAGCAGATCTACACGCTCGACCTGGCGGCCCTGGTCGCCGGCTCGAAGTACCGCGGCGAGTTCGAGGAGCGCCTGAAGAAGGTGATGAAGGAGATCACCCAGCGGGGCGACATCATTCTCTTCATCGACGAGCTCCACAACCTGGTGGGCGCCGGGGCGGCCGAGGGCGCGATCGACGCGGCTTCGATCCTCAAGCCGGCGCTGGCCCGAGGCGAGCTCCAGACGATCGGCGCGACGACGCTCGACGAGTACCGCAAGTACCTCGAGCGGGACTCGGCCCTCGAGCGGCGCTTCCAGCAGATCCGCGTCGACGAGCCGACGGTCGACCAGACCGTCGAGATCCTCAAGGGGCTGCGCGACCGTTACGAGCAGCACCACAAGGTGACCATCACCGACGAGGCGCTGGTCGCCGCCGGCGAGCTCGCCGACCGCTACATCTCCGACCGCTTCCTCCCCGACAAGGCGATCGACCTGATCGACGAGGCGGCCTCGCGGATGCGCATCAAGTCGATGACGGCGCCGCCGGCCAACCGCGAGCTGGAGCAGGACATCGAGACGACGCGGCGGGAGAAGGAAGCCGCGATCGAGGCCCAGGAGTTCGAGAAGGCGGCCAATCTCCGCGACAAGGAGCGGCGCCTGACCAACCAGAAGCGCGAGCTCGAAGAGCGGTGGGAGGCCGGCGAGACCGGCGCCGAGCGCCCGTCGATCGGTGAGGAGGAGATCGCCGACATCGTCTCGATGTGGACCGGCATCCCCGTCTTCAAGCTGACCGAGGCCGAGACGGCCAAGCTCATGCGGATGGAGGACGAGCTCCACAAGCGGGTGATCGGGCAGCACCCGGCGATCGAGGTCGTCTCCAAGGCGATCCGCCGCTCGCGGGCCGGTCTCAAGGATCCGAAGCGGCCGACCGGCTCCTTCGTCTTCCTCGGGCCGTCGGGTGTCGGCAAGACCGAGCTCGCCCGGACGCTGGCCGAGTTCCTCTTCGGCGACGAGGACGCGATGACGCGCATCGATATGTCCGAGTACATGGAGAAGCACGCCGTGTCGCGGCTCGTCGGTTCGCCCCCCGGCTACATCGGCTACGACGAGGGCGGCCAGCTGACAGAGGCGGTCCGGCGCAAGCCCTACTGCGTGCTCCTGCTCGACGAGATCGAGAAGGCCCACCCCGACGTGTTCAACATCCTCCTGCAGATCCTCGAGGACGGTCGCCTGACCGACGCTCAGGGTCGGACGGTCGACTTCCGCCACGCGATCGTGATCATGACCTCGAACATCGGGGCCGCCGAGATCGCCCGGAACACGCCGCTCGGCTTTGCGGTGTCCGACGACGAGACCGGCATCACCTATGACGACATGAAGAACCGGATCATGGGCGAGCTGAAGAAGGTCTTCCGGCCGGAGTTCCTCAACCGCATCGACGACGTGATCGTCTTCCACAAGCTGCAGAAGGACGAGATCAAGCAGATCATCGAGCTCCTGCTGCTGCGGATCCGCAAGTCGATGGCCGACCGGGAGCTCCAGCTCGACCTGTCCGACGAGGCCAAGGACCTGTTGGTCGAGAAGGGCTGGGATCCGTCGATGGGCGCCCGTCCGCTCCGCCGGGCGATCCAGCGCTTCATCGAGGACCCGCTGGCCGACTTCGTCCTGCGCTCCGAGCTGCCGGCCGGCTCGACGGTCATCGTCGACCCGGCTCCCGAGGGCGAGGAGCCCGAGGTGCGCCTGACGGTGGTCAAGCCGAAGAAGGTCAAGACCCCGGTCGGCGTCGGTGCCGAGGGGTCAGCCGACGACGCCGACGAGGCGCCCGGCCTTGAGCCGCCGGCCGACTCCGGCGACACCGAGAAATAGACGGCTTGGCGGCCGAGCCGACCATCCCGACCGCGGACCCCGCGGTCGGGACCACCGCCGCGCCGCCGGCGCTGGTGGAGATCAAGGTGCGCGACGACGGCCCGCTGAAGGTGACCGGCCCCGTGCGTCTGCTCGACGGCGAGGGCAACGAGATCGAGGTGGCCGAGCCGGGCAAGCCGATCGCGCTGTGTCGATGCGGGCAGTCGCAGACGAAGCCGTTCTGCGACCGGGCGCACCGCGAGTGCGGGTTCGAGTCGCGCGAGCGCGCTTAGTGCAGCATTCCGCAACCAGCCGTCCGTAGCGTCGGGGGCGCCGCGTAAGCTCGGGCGTCCGATGGCCCGCTCCGCTCCGATCCACGTCTGCACGCAGTGCGGCCACTCAGAGCCCCGCTGGCACGGGCGTTGCCCGGGCTGCGGGGAGTGGAACACGCTGGTCGAGGAGCGCCCCCCGGCCGGCGGCGGGCGCGAGTCGGCGGCCGGGCGCCGTCCGGCGCGGGTCGCGTCGCCGGTGCTCCTCGGCGACGTCGTCGCCCCGGCGGTGCCCCGCCTGCGGACGAGGATCGGCGAGCTCGACCGGGTCCTCGGCGGGGGCCTCGTGCCCGGGTCGGTGGTCCTCCTCGGCGGGGCGCCGGGGATCGGCAAGTCGACCCTGACCAACATGGCGCTCGGCAACCTGGCGGCCGCCGGACACCGGACGCTCTACGTCTCCGGCGAGGAGTCGACCCAGCAGGTGCGCCTCCGCGCCGAGCGCCTGGCCGGCGGGGCGCTGGCGGTGCCGGCGATCGCCGAGACCGATCTCGACGCCGTCATCGCCACGCTCGAGCAGGAGCTCCCCGAGGTCTGCGTGATCGACTCGGTCCAGACCCTGAGCTCCGGCGATCTGACCGGGGCCGCCGGGTCGGTCGGGCAGGTGCGGGAGGTGGCGGCACGGATCGTCGCCGTAGCCAAGCGCCGGGAGATCGCCGTCGTCCTCGTCGGCCACGTCACCAAGGACGGCGGGCTCGCCGGCCCGCGGGTGCTCGAGCACCTCGTCGATTGCGTGCTTCAGTTCGAGGGTGAGCGCGAGCGCTCCTACCGTACGCTGCGGGCGGTCAAGAACCGCTTCGGGTCGACCAACGACGCCGGCGTGTTCGAGATGCGCCAGGGCGGCCTCGTCGAGGTGCTCGACGCGTCGGCCCGCTTCGTCAGCGCGGCGACGCGCGCGCCCGGCAGCGTCGTCCTCGCCGCGATGGAGGGCACCCGGCCGCTGCTCGTCGAGGTCCAGGCGCTCGTCTCCTCCTCCGAGCTGGTCCCACCCCGCCGCGTGGTCAACGGACTCGACCGCAACCGCCTCGCGCTGGTGCTCGCCGTCCTCGGCCGCCACGGCGGCATCCGGCTGGGCAGTTCCGACGTCTTCGTCAACGTCGTCGGCGGGGTGCGCGTCGACGAACCGGGTGCCGACCTCGCGGTCGCGCTGGCCGTGGCCGGGGCGGCGCGCGGAGGCGGCGCGCTGGCCCGAGCGGCCGTGCCGCTGGCGGCGTTCGGCGAGCTCGGCCTGACCGGCGAGATCCGCTGGGTCGGCCACCCGGACCGGCGGATCGCCGAGGCGCGCAAATTCGGCCTGGCGCCGATCGTCGCGCCCCCGGGATCGGGCGGCCACGAGGCGGCGACGCTGCGCGCCGCCCTCGCGGTGCTCCCCCGAGCCCCGGCGCGGGCGGCCGCCTGAGGCCGGCGCGCGGCCCCGCCGCTGGAAAAGACGTCCATTTGCAGGATTAAATGGCCGCTGAATCCCGCTAAAATGTGTTCCGGGTATGGCGGCGACTCGATCAGCGGAAGAGTTACACGACATCGATTCCCGTCAGGAGCCCCGACTGGTCCGGGCGCTCGAGATGGTCGCCCCCGGGACGGCCCTGCGGGAGGGCATCGACAACATCCTCAACGCCCGCACCGGCGGCCTGCTCGTCGTCGGCGCGCCCGAGGAGCTCGCCTTCCTCTACTCGGGCGGGATCAAGCTCGACACCGACTACACCCCGGCGCTGGTGTACCAGCTGGCCAAGATGGACGGGGCGATCACCCTCAACGCCAACGCGACGCGAATTGCCATGGCCAATGTCCAGCTGATGCCGGATCCGACGATCCTCTCGCTCGAGACCGGCATGCGCCACCGCACGGCCGAGCGCGTCTCCAAGCAGACCGACGCCCTGGTGATCGCCATCTCCCAGCGGCGCGAGGTGATCTCGCTCTACGTCGACGGGGCCAAGTACATCCTCGAGGACATCCCGATCGTCCTCGCCAAGGCCAACCAGGCCCTCGGGACGCTCGACAAGTACCGCGCCCGCCTCGACCAGGTCTCGACCCGGCTGACCGCGCTCGAGTTCGAGGGCGGCGGCACGCTCCACGACGTCCTCACCGTCCTCCAGCGGGCCGAGCTCGTGACCCGGATGGCGGTCGAGATCGAGCGCTACATCGTCGAGCTCGGGAGCGAGGGCCGCCTGATCGAGATGCACCTCGAGGAGACGATGGTCGGGACGGCGGCGGAGAAGGCGGCGCTCGTCCATGACTACATCGCCGAGCACAGCGACGAGGCGTTCGCCCGCGTGCTCGACCAGATCGGCCGGCTCGCCCACCAGGACCTGCTCGACTTCGGCAGGCTCGCCGAGCTGCTCGGCTACGACCGCAAGCTGAACACGCTCGACTACCCGGTGGCCGCCCGCGGCTACCGCATCCTCGGGCGCATCCCCCGCCTTCCGAAGCTGATCGTCACCGCCATCGTGCGCGAGTTCGGGGGACTCGACGAGCTGCTCGCGGCGATCGACACCGACCTCGAGAACGTGGACGGGGTGGGGGAGATCCGGGCGAAGGACATACGCGAGGGCCTTCGCCGCCTGCAGGAGATCAACCTCGTTGACCGTTACCTACAGACCTGATCCGCCAGCACTGCCGTCGGGCGCTACCCAAGGAGGACACCATTCCGCAAGCAATCGAAGACCATCTGCTGGAGGACGATCTCGAGCCGGAGCGTGAGCTTGAGTTCATCGAGTTCGAGCTCGGCGACAACGTCGTCTATCCGCATCATGGGGCGGGCAAGGTGCAGGGCAAGGAGATGAAGGAGATCTTCGGCAAGAAGCGCGAGTACCTCACGATCAAGATCCTCCACAACGATATGACGGTCATGGTCCCGACCGAGAACGCGGCCCTCGCCGGGCTGCGGCGCGTGATCGACGAGGAGACGGTGCAGAAGGTTCTTTTCGTGCTCCGCGACGACGTCTCCGAGATGCCGAAGAACTGGAACCGGCGGTTCAAGCACAACCGCGACAAGATCAAGACGGGCGACATCTACGAGCTGGCCGAGGTCGTGCGCAACCTCGCCCTCCGCGAGAGCGAGAAGGGCCTCTCGACCGGGGAGAAGCAGATGTTCATGCGGGCGAAGAAGATCCTCGCCTCGGAGCTGATGTACGCGCTGGACAAGGACGAGGAGGAAGCGGAGGCGTATCTCGACGACCTGCTCAGCCGCTCGGCTGAGACCAAGGTCGTCGCGAGTGCCAAGTAGCGGCCGGAGACGGCCCTGATGGCAGTCGCGCTGGTCGTGGCCGGCGGTCGTGGCGAACGCCTTGGGTCCGAGCGACCCAAGGCGTTCGTCATGTTGGCGGGCCGTCCGATGGTCGAATGGAGCGTGACCGCCCTCCGCGCGGTCGCGGCGATCGAGGAGATCGTCGTCGCCCTGCCGCCGGGGGAGGAGGCGCCGGCCGGCTGCGTCGGCGTCCCCGGCGGAGCGGTGCGGGCGGCGTCGGTCGCCGCCGCCCTCGCCGCCAGCACCGGCGACCCAGTGCTCATCCACGATGCCGCGCGGCCGCTGCTCGAGCCCGGCCTGGCCGAGCTCGTCCTCGCCGGGCTCGAGGGCGTCGACGCCGCGATCGCCGCCGCCCCGGTGACCGACACGACCAAGGAGGCCGACGCGGACGGGATCGTCCGGCGGACGCTCGACCGCTCGCGGCTGTGGGCGGTGCAGACGCCGCAGGTGTTCCGCCGGGCGGCGCTCGCGCGCGCCCTCGACGTCCCGGCCGACGTGCTGGCCGCGGCGACCGACGAGGCCTGGCTGATCGAGCGGGCCGGCGGACGGGTGCGGATCGTGCCCGCCCCGCCCGAGAACCTCAAGGTGACCACGCCCCTCGACCTGCGCCTCGCCGAGGATCTCCTCGCCGCGCGGCGGAGCCCCGCCGGATGCTGACCGACTACCACCTCCACCTGCGCCCCGACGAGCTCGCCGCCACGGCGGCCGGTTACTTCACGCCGGCCAACGCCGAGCGCTACCGCGAGGTGGCCGAGGACCGGGGCATCGCCGAGCTCGGGGTCGCCGAGCACATCCACCGCTTCAGCCAGGCCCTCGACGTCTGGGACCACCCGCTCTGGCGGGAATACGCGGTCGATGACATCTACGGCTACTGCGAGTTCGTCCGCAGCCAGACCGATCTCCGGCTCGGGCTCGAGGTCGACTTCGTCCCCGGGCGCGAGGACCGCACCCAGAACCTGATCGACCGTCTCGAGCTCGACTACGTCGTCGGCTCGGTCCACTTCGTCGGCGACTTCGCCGTCGATCATGGCGACTACGACATCTGGACGAGCGGCCGCAGCGCGCGCGAGGTCTGGCGCCGGTACTTCGAGACGCTCGGGGCAGCCGCCGGGAGCGGCCTCTTCGACATCCTCGCCCACCCCGACCTGGTCAAGGTCTGGGGCGCCGGACGGCCCCGGCCCGACGGGGATCCGCGGCGGTTCTACGAGCTGGCCATGGAGGGCATCGCCGACTCGGGAATCGCCGTCGAGGTCTCGACGGCCGGGCTCCGCAAGCCGGTCGGCGAGCTCTACCCGTCGCCGGCGTTTCTCGAGATGTGCCTCGACGCCGGGGCGCCGATCGCGCTCTCGAGCGACGCCCACGTCCCAGGCGACGTCGGCCGCGACTACGAGGCCGCACTCGAGCTCCTCGGCGAGTCGGGGGTGGGGGAGGTCTGCGTCTTCGAGCGGCGGACCCGCCGGCTCGAGTCGATCGGATGATCCGGACCGGCCTCGGCTACGACAGCCACCGCCTGCTCGCCGGGCGCCGATTGGTGCTCGGCGGCGTGGAGATCGAGAGCGAGCTCGGGCTGGACGGTCACAGCGACGCCGACGTTCTCACCCACGCGGTGATGGATGCCGTGCTCGGGGCGGCCGGGCTCGGCGACATCGGCGAGCACTTCCCCGACACCGCGGCCGAATACCGCGACGCCGACTCGATCGCCCTCCTCCGCGAGGTCGTCGCCCGCGTCGGGGCCGCCGGCTGGAGGGTGGTCAACGTCGACGCCACCGTCGTGATCGAGCGTCCGCGTCTGGCGCCCCACCGGGTGGCCATGCGCGTGCGCCTGGCCGATGCCCTCGGCCTGGCCGGCGGGGCGGTGAACGTGAAGGCGACGAGCGGCGAGGCGATCGGCTTCGTCGGGCGCGGCGAGGGGGCGGCCGCCCTGGCGGTGGCAACGATCGAGGGCGAAGGCGCCTGAGTCTGTCCCGGCCGCGCTGCCCTCCGGCGCCTACCGCCTGCGACCGTAGCGGCCATCGGCCGGCGCGTCGCTCGGCCCGACGTGGCGGTCGAGCCATGCGTTGAGCGGGGCGCACGCGGCCCAGGTGCTCCGGGCGTGGTCGAGCGCCCGCTGGCGGGGGATGCCGTCGGGCGAGGCGTCGAGGCGAGCCCCGGCGACGAGCGACTTGTGGCGGAGCAGGCGGGCCCGCGGGTGGTCGCGGGGGTAGCCCCGCGGGGCGGTCTTCAGCGCCTCGCCGTAGGTCTCGACGCCGGCGGCGTGCGCCGTGTCCATCGCCTGCTCGAGGACCTCCCCGTCGGCGACGATCGCCTCCCGGAAGCGGGACAGCTGATCGGGCGCGAGCTGGTGGTAGCCGCTGCCGGCGAACAGGCCCTGGGCCGAGACCTGCGCGTAGAGGGACGGCAGCCGGTCGGGGCGGTCGACGATCAGACCGTAGGTGGTCGTCTTGTAGGGCGACTTGTCGCTCGAGAAGCGGACGTCCCGGTGCTGGCGGAAGAGCTTGACGTGGCCGCCGAGCTCTCCGGCCAGCTCCTCGAGCATCGCCTCGAGCGCCCCCCGCACCGCCCGGTCGTAGGTCCCCCGGCGGGCGGTGAAGTACGTTCTCGAGTTGTCGGCCTCGAGCCCGGCGAACCAGCTGAACGCCTCGGGCGGAAAGCCCGCGAAGGAAGCGGCGGCGGCTGTCTTCTCGGGCATGCGGCCCCCGAAGCTTAGATCGTCCTCGCCACGGTGCGGCGGGCGGTCCCGGCCGGGCGCTCAGACACCCGCCGGCGGCCCGATGCCGGTCCGTGGGGCGGTGACCACCCCGGCTCGGGAGCTAAGGTGGGCGCCGTGCAGATCAACCTCTACGACACCCTGAGCGGCGGCAAGCAGCCGCTCGTGCCGCGCGAGGCCGGCCGGGTCGGCATCTACGTGTGCGGGCCCACCGTCTACTCCCGGGTCCACATCGGCAACGCCCGGCCCTTCGTCGTGTTCGCGCTCCTGCGCCGGTTCCTCGCCCACTCCGGGCTCGAGGTGACCCTCGTCTGCAACGTGACCGACGTCAACGACAAGATCTACGCGGCCGCCGCCGGGGGCGACAGCATGGCCCTGGCCCGGGAGATGACCGCCCACTACGTCGCCGACACCGATCGCCTCGGGCTCGGCCGCCCCGACCACGAGCCGCTGGCCAGCGAGTCGATCGACGCGATCGTCGAGGAAACGGCGACGCTGATCGAGCGCGGCCACGCCTACGCCGCCGGGGGCGACGTCTACTTCCGCGTGCGCTCCGACCCGTCCTACGGCCGGCTGTCTCGCCGCGATCTCGACGAGATGGACCAGGGCGAGGAGGTCGAAGGCGCCGAGCGCAAGCTCGATCCGGCCGACTTCGCCCTCTGGAAGGCCCAGAAGCCGGGCGAGGACGCCGCTTGGGACTCGCCGTGGGGCCGCGGCCGCCCCGGCTGGCACATCGAGTGCTCGGCGATGGCCGAGTCGATCCTCGGCACCGGCTTCGAGATCCACGGCGGCGGGCTCGACCTCGTCTTCCCCCACCACGAGAACGAGGCCGCTCAGACGCGGTCGGCCCGCGGTGCCGAGCTGACCCGCATCTGGATGCACAACGGCATGCTCGAGCTTCACGGCCAGCGCATGGGGAAGTCGGTCGGCAACATGGCGCCGCTCCACGCGGTCCTCGACGCCCACGGCCGCGACGCTCTGCTCATGTACTTCTGCGGGGCGCACTATCGCCAGCCGATCGCCTTCGGGCCCGAGCCGCTCGCGCAGGCGGCGGCCAACGTCGCCCGTGTCCGCGATGTCGGCCGCCGCCTCGAGCCCGGCGCGTCGCCGCCGGACATGCGGCCCCTGCGTGACCGGTTTTTCGCCGCCCTGGCCGACGATTTCAACACCATCCAGGCGCTGGCCGCCGTGTTCGACTGGATCCGCGAGGCCAACCGCCGCGACGGGCCGATCGGCGACGGTGACCTCCGGGAGATGCTCGGCGTGCTGGCCCTCGAGCACCTACTCGACGGCGACCCGGAGGCGCCGGTCGCCGTGCTCGCCCTGGCGCGGGAGCGTGCGGCCGCGCGGAGGGCCCGCGACTTCGCCCGCGCCGACGAGCTCCGCCAGGAGATCGAGTCACTCGGCTGGTCGGTCCGGGACGCCGGCGCCGGCTTCGAGCTGCTCCCCGCCTGACGAGCGTGGTCGTCTACGGGCGCAACCCGGTCCGCGAGGTCTTGGCCGGCCGCCGCCGCCACGTCGTCACCGAGGTCCTGGCGACCGAGTCGGCGGCGCGGGAGCCGTGGCTGCGCGGCGTGCCGGTCCGGATCTCGAGCGCCCAGACGCTCGACCGGGCCTGCGGCTCGCCCGAGCACCAGGGCGTTTGTGTCGAGGCCGGCCCCTATCCCTACGTCGGCGCCGAGGAGCTCCTCGCCCGCCCCGACCCCCTGATCGTCGCTCTCGACGAGCTCCAGGACCCCCACAATCTCGGTGCGATCGCCCGCACCGCCGAATGCGCCGGGGTCGACGGCCTCGTGATCTGCGAGCGCCGGGCGGCCGAGGTCACGCCGGCGGTCTGCAAGGCCTCAGCCGGTGCCGTCGAGCACTTGCGGATCGCCCGGGTGGGCAACCTCGTCGCCTTCCTCGAGCGCGCCCAGGCCGGCGGCTGCTGGTGCCACGGGGCTGCCGGATCGAGCGCCGTGGCCTACGACCGGCCCGACTACACCGGCGCCGCCGTGCTCGTGCTCGGCGGCGAGGGGCGCGGGCTGCGCCGCCTCGTGGCCGAGCGCTGCGACGACCTCGTCGCGATTCCCCTCTGCGGCCGGATCGAATCCCTCAACGTCAGCGCCGCCGCCGCCGTCCTCCTGTACGAGGCGTTGCAGCAGCGCGCCGGGCTTGACAGCAGGATCCCGGAACCCTAGGCTGCCCCGTGCATCAGGATCAACCTCAGGTTAAGCCTGTTGCTGAAATCTGCAGCTGGCGCCAGGGGAGGAGTGCGCCACTGAGCTAATCCTGCCTGCGCGCCGCGCGGGCAAGAAAGGAATCGCTCGTGGCCCAAATCTCCCGATCTCAACCTCAGGTCAAGGTTGATGACGGCTACCTCATCGCGCTCGCCAAGCAGGGCGATCCCTTGGCCTACAACCAGATCGTCAAGCGCTACTACGGCTTCGTCCGCCTCAAGGCATCGTCCTACTTCCTCGCCGGCGGCGACAGCGACGACCTGATCCAGGAGGGGCTGGTCGGCCTCTACAAGGCGGTGCGCGACTTCCGCAGCGACCGCGAGTCGAGCTTCCGCAACTTCGCCGAGCTCTGTATCACGCGCCAGATCATCACGGCGGTGAAGACGGCGACCCGCAACAAGCACAGCCCGCTCAACCACTACGTCTCGTTCTCGGCCCCGGCCGGCGGTTCTGACGAGGATGCTCCGACGCTCGACGAGCTGATCGCCGGGCCGGCCGTCCAGGACCCGGCCAGCCACGCGGTCTCCTCCGAGGAGCTGCGCTCGCTGGTGGCCTGCCTCTCGACCAACCTCTCCGAGCTCGAGTCGAACGTCCTCTCGCTCTATCTCGACGGCTACTCCTACGAGCAGATCGGCGGACGCCTCGAGTGCGACACCAAGACCGTCGACAACGCCCTCCAGCGCGTCAAGCGCAAGGTCGGCGTCCACCTCGACGCCAGGCTGATTCTCAACTGACCGCAGGCTGGAGCTCGAGGGCGGCCAGCATCGACGCCTCGGCGTCGGCGTCGGTCGTCTCCGGCGGCGCGCCGAGCGTGACGCGCGCGCCCGCCGCCCAGTTGGGCAGCGCGAGGTCGAGCGCCTCGAACGGCACGGCGGCCGCGGCCGCCAAGGCGCCCGCGCGGCGTTCGAGCGTCATCCGGTCGCCGATCGCGAAGATGCGCTTCGCCGCCACCCCGGTCGCGTCGTCCTCGGTCAGCAGGAGGCCGGGGGCGCGCAGCGGGTAGCGGCCGAGGTGCCCGAGCGTGGTCAGCAGGTCGTAGCGGCCCCGGCGGCCGAATCCGGGCAGCGAGAGACGCTCGTAGATGCGCTCGAAGCGCCGCTCCGGGGTGAAGCCGGCGTCGCCCGTGAACGCCGCCTCCTGGGACCCGGCGGTCCGCGCCCAGCGGCGGTAGGCCTCGAGCGTCCGGGACGACCGCGCCGCGTCGACCGAGGTTCGCGTGCCGAGAGGCACGCCCGTGAGCGCCGGCGAGAGGCCGCTCCCCCAGGTCGTCCGCGCGGCGCGGATCCCCGCCCACGGATCGTCGCCGTCCATCGGTGAGAGGTGGACGATCTGGAAGACGAGCCAGGTCGCCTCCTCGAGGTCGGGCTCCGAGGCGGCCTCGGCGTAGAGCCCCGGCGGGTCGGCGGCGAGGAGCCTCAGGCGACCGCAGGCGAAGGCCGCCTCGCGCGCCAGGTTGCGGGCCTCGATCTCGGCGCGGAGGCCCGGCACGAGGAGGCAGCGGTAGCCGTCGTCCGCGGCCCGGGCCTCGCGACGGACGCGTACGCCCGACCGCGACGCCGCCGGCTTGGGCGGGCCGGCGCGCCCCCGGGCGGCCGACTTGGCCCGGGGAGGGCGGGCGGCGGCGCCGGCCGCCGGGGTCTGGATCGTCGAGCGGCAGATCGGACAGCGCTCGAGGACCCCGCCGTGGCGACAGAACTTGGGCACAGGGGCGCAGTCTAGAAGGCGCACGGGCCGCCCGCCGCCCCCCGGCGGGGCCGCCGGCGGCTGGTATCTTGGGCCGCTCGCGGGCTGGCCGCCTGCACCCTCGGTGATCGTCACAGACATGCCCCACGACAACGGCACGCGCGCCACGCCCGGGATTGCGCGACGGTGGACGGCGGGCCGGAGACCGGCCGCCTCGCGGTCGCTCGATCCCCGGCCGCCGCGGGCGCGCATCGCGCTCGGCGGCCTCGCGCTGCTGTTGATCGTCCTCGGCAGCCTGGTCATCGTCGCCGTCGCCGCGCGCGGCCCCGGCGCCCTGTCGCCGCCCAGCCGAGCGCGCTTCTTCCCCGCCTGGCTCGCCGGGCCGCTCGGCGGGACGTGGCCGTTCACGAGCACGGCGACGACCCTGGTCCGGATCTTCAACTACGCCGTCATCGGCATGTACCTCTTCTACCTCCTCGCCGTCGCCTACGCGCCCCGGCTGCGCCGCCGTTGGACCCTCGCGGCGATCCTCGCCGCCCATGTGATCTTCCTGCTTGCGCCGCCGCTTCCCCTCACCGACGTGTTCAACTACCTCAACTACGGCCGGATGGAGATCGTCCACGGCCTCAACCCGTACGTGACGATCCCCGTGCTCGAACCGCACGGCGACCCGGCCTACGCGGTGAGCAACTGGCATCACCTGCTCAGTCCCTACGGACCGCTGTTCACGATCTTCACCTTCGCGCTGGTGCCGCTCGGCGTGGCGACATCCTTCTGGGTCTTCAAGGCCACCCTGATGCTCGCCAGCCTGGCCATGCTCTGGCTCATCTGGCGCTGTGCCGAGATGCTCCATCGCGACCCGCTGAGGGCGGTGGTCCTCGTCGGCCTCAACCCGGCGGTCCTCGTCTGGGGTCTCGGCGGCGACCACAACGACTTCCTGATGGTCCTGTTCGTGATGGTGTGCGTCTACTGCCTGCTGAGCTCACGGCGCCGGCCCGTCCCGACCGACGCCGGGCGTTCGCCGCGGCCGGCGCACGGCCGGGCGCTGATCCGTCGCCTCGCCCCGGCCGGCGGGTTGCCCGGCGGGACGCTGAGCTTCGCCGTGTCGGCCGCCCCCGTCGCCCGGCTGCCCGCGGCGCGCGCCGGTCCGGCCACGCCGCCCCGGACGGCGGCGGCGGGCGCCACCCGCGCCAAGGCGCTCCACGTCTGCGCCGGGGCGGCCCTCGTCGCCGCCTGCGCGATCAAGCTTCCCGCCGCCATCCTCGCGCCGATCTTCCTCGCCGCTGCCCCACGGCGCTTCTACCTCCTCGCCGGCATGGCCTGCGGCCTGCTCGCGGTGGGTCTCGCCAGCTACAGCGCGTTCGGCCCGCACCTGCCCGACCTCGGCGTCCAGAGCGATCTCGTCAGCACCTCCGGCCTGCCCAACCTGCTCGGCTCGTGGCTCGGGCTCGGCGGCGAGACGGTCGGCTTGCGGACGGTGCTGACGGTGATCCTGCTCGTGACCGTCGCCCTCGCGACCGTCTGCGCCGCCCGGCGCCTCGGCGACTGGATGGTTCCGGCGGCGGTGCCCGTGCTCGTGCTCGTGCTCACGCTCAGCTGGGTCGTCCCCTGGTACGTGCTCTGGCTGCTGCCCCTCGCCGCCCTCGCCCGGCGGGGCCCCCTGCGCGCCGTCACGCTCCTCGTCGGCGTCTACCTCGTGTTCGTGTTCACCTCGGTGGTCAGCCTCTCGCCCACGAAGACCGTCCTCCAGCAGATCCACTCGCGGGCGACGCAGTACCTCGTGCACTGACGGTCACGTCGCCTCCACCCAGACCGTGCGCCCGCCGCACAGCGACTTCCAGCGGGCGGGCGGCGTGACCGTGAGCCGCTCCGGCGCCCCGGCGCGCGCCGGGGTCAGGAACATGGCGTGGAGCACGGCGCTCCCGCCGTCTCCCGGGCCGAGCCCGGCGCCGCCGCGGGTCAGGGTCAGGAGGTGGGGCCCGGCGGCGAGGTGGAGCGGGAGCGGCGGCAGCGTGTCGGGGTTGAACAGGCTCCCGCGCAGCTGTCCGCTGAACGCGGCCACGGTCTGCCCGTCGACGGCGATCTGGACGCTCGGCATCACCTCTCCCTGGAGCCAGAGGTTCCAGGTGCCGGCGCGGGGCACCTGGAGGTCGGCGGTCAGCTCGCCCCGGGGGGTCATCTCGACGCCGAGCCGCCGGATCGGGGTGGTCTTCCAGGTGGGGTGGGACGTGCCGGCCAGGGGGATCCTCACCATCTCGGGCGCCGCGGCCGAGACCAGGCTCCCTCCGTCCGTGCGGGCCAGGGCGGCGAGGAGCCCGATGCCCAGGCACGAGGGCGACCGCGCCGCCGAGCGCCCGAGATGCCCGCCCGCCGGCATGGCATCCGCCCGCCGCCGCCAGACCTCGTAGTAGGTCCCCTGCCAGACGAGGTCGTAGGCCGCGGGCGGCCGGCTCGCCGTCGGGTCCCGACCGGTGACGATCAGGGGGTAGGCGGCGAAGACGGCCGGTGCGATCAGGTCGAGGTCGACCGGATCGCCGTGGTTGGGCGCGATCATGCCGAGACCGATCGGCCGGTATACGAAGTTCGGCCCGCCGACGTCCATCCGCCGCAGTGCGTAGAGCGACCACTCGTCGAAGTCGGTGACCAGCGTCGGACCGCCCCCGAAGCGACCGTCGAGCGAGGCCAGCTCGGCGTAGCGGGTGGTCGGGGCCAGATCGGTGCCGTGGTACTGGATCGCGTCCGAGGCGAGCACGCCGCCGACGAGGATCAGGGCGATCAGCGGCGCCGCGAAGCGCGCGGGCCGGGAGGCGCGCAGGCCGGCGACGCCGGCCCAGGCGAGGAGCACGACGATCGGCGAGGTGAGCATGATCGTCTTGGCGTCTGTCCACGTCTGCCCGTAGGCGGTCAGGCCGGCCCAGACCGCGAGGCCGAGAGCGAACCACGTGAGGACGGCGTAGGCCCGCGTCCGGATCGCCTGGACGCCGCCGAGGAGGGCGGCGAGGCCGGTGATCGCCACCAACGCCTGGGTCAGGCCGTCGGCCAGACCCGTCTTGGGGACGTGCCGGTAGCTCGATGCCAGCCAGCTGCCGAAGACCTGATCGCGCTGGAGCGGCGCATCGAGGTTGCCGGGATTGCTGGTCGAGGCGATCGCCCCGGCGGCGTTGAGGGATCCGCTGACGTCGATCCAAGTCGGCCAGGCGGCGAGGATCCCGGCGCCGACCCCGACGGCGACGAAGAGGAGCGCCCCGCCGGCGGTGCGCCGGCCGGCGCGGACGTCGCCGAGCACGACGGCGGCGAGCACGATCGCCGCGACCAGCGCCCACGCCCCGAAGGCGACGCCGATGGCCGAGGCGCCGGCGGCGGCGACAAGGGCGAAGGGGAGCGACTGCGACGGGCGCGCCGGCGCCGAGCTCCGCCCGACGACGAGCAGCGCCCCGAGGGCGAGGATCAGCGGGACGGCCACGAGCTCCTTGATCGACGCGACCAGGGCGAAGCCGTAGACGAGCGCCGGCACGCTCGCGGTGACCGCCGCCGCCGCCGCCCAGCCGGCCCGCGATCCGAGGCGCTGCGCGAGGACCCAGGCCGGCCCGACCCCGAGGGCGAGCACGAAGGCACAGAAAGGCTGCAGCGTCCAGATCAGCGGCACCGGCAGCAGAAAGGCGCTCCCGCCGAAGAAGGTGTGCGCGCCGGTCGGGTAGCTGTTGCCGAAGTAGCCGCTGATGTACTGGCCGTAGGAGTTGCGCAGATCGAGATGCGCGTAGTGCTGGCCGTGCCGGATCAGGTAGTCGGCGCCGATCAGGTGGAGCGCAGAGTCGGGCAGGACGTTGTAGGAGGCGAACGTCACCCGCCCGGCGAACAGGACCGGCGCCACGGCGACGACATAGGCGATCACCAACGCCGCCGCCGGCCAGCCGGCCCGGCGCCAGCCCCGGGCGAGCTCGGCCGCCCGGCGGCCGCCGAGCACGAAGCCGGCGACCGCGACCGCCACCAGGGCAGCCGGGGTCCCCGGTGCGAGCGAGGCGACGTAGGTCGTCCACTGCGAGACGCCGATCAGGAGGGCGGCGCCGATGACCGCCAGCAGCATCGCCGGCAGCTTGCCCCCGCTGACCCGGTCGACCAGGAGCCCGGAGCCGAGACAGAGCAGCCCGAGGATGAGCGGGTACACCAGCACGCCGAGAACGAACACCTGATCTCCTTCGCTTCAGTGCTCGCTCGGGCGCGAGACAGGGCCGGAGAGGGGACTCGAACCCCTGGCCTATCGCTTACAAGGCGATTGCTCTACCAACTGAGCTACTCCGGCGAGAACGGCCGGAATCCTAGTGCGGAGAGTCCTCGGCCCCCGGGGCTCAGCGCAGGGCCGCAGCGTGCTCGATGTTGCCGTGTCCGTTGCTCGAGACGACATGGGCCCACGGCTCGGGCTCGTCCTGCGCCTCCGAGTTCAGGCGCCGCTCGAGCTCGCCGAGCACGAGCCCGAAGAGCAGGTGGCGCCAGGTGGCCTGGGCCAGCGCCCGCCCCGAGCCCGCCAGCTTGGGGAGCTCCTCGCGTGCCGGATGCACCCGGTCGGACACCGCGGTCAGCGGCCAGGTGGCGAAGTTCTCGACCAGCCCGGCGAGCGGTCCGCGCGACCATGACGGCAGCGGCACGCCGGGGGCGAGGTTGGCGTAGAGCGCGCCGAACAGCGCTCCGTTCTGGAGGTGGACGGCCAGGCCGATCGGGCGCCAGGCGCGGCTGCGGGTGAACGCCTTGCCGAGGAACTCGACGTCGTCGAACGCGACCCCGAACACCCGCTTGTCGGCCGGCATCTGAGCGGCCCAGACGCCGGCCGCGACGGCCCCGGCCAGAGCCCCGCGAAACGTGCGTGTCCGATTGATCACCATGCTTCCCAGGAGACTGTAACGGCACCGGCGCCGGCGGGTATCCACCGAGATGGCTCCTGACACCCCCGGCACGGCGCTGGAGACCCGGCCCGACCCGCGTACCTACGACGCCGCCGTCTACCACGGCCGCGCCCTCCACGGCGGCGTCAACATCGCGCTCTACGCCGCCGTCCGCGCGATCCTCCAGCCGTTCTTCCACGTCTACTTCCGGATGCGCCGCACGGGCATGGAACACGTGCCCAAGCACGGCCCGGTGATCTTCGCCGCCAACCATCGCAGCTTCCTCGACGCCTTCATCATCGGCATGCTCACCCGCCGGCCCGTCTACTACGTGGCCAAGAAGGAGCTCTTCGAGCGACCGCTCCAGGCCTGGTTCCTCAACCGCCTCGGTGCCTTCCCGGTCGAGCGCGACGCCGCCGACCGCCAGTCGATGGCCACCGCCCGGGCGATCCTCGCCCGCGGGGACTGCGTGGTGATCTTCCCCGAGGGCACCCGTATTCGCCGGGGGCCGCTCGGCACGCCGCGGCGGGGAGTCGGCCGCCTCGCGCTCGAGACCGGCGCCCCCGTCGTCCCCGTGGCCGTCGTCGGGACCGACCGCGTCCGCCGCGGCTGGCGGATCCGCCCATGCCGCGTGCGCGTCCGTTGCGGGCGCCCCCTCACCTTCCCGCGTCACGAGCACCCGTCGAGGGCGCTGGCGGCGGCCGTCACCGAGCGAGTCTGGCCGTGCGTCGAGCTCCAGTGGCAGTGGCTGGGCGGCGAGGCGCCGGCGCGGCCGCCGGCGGCGCTCGAGGAAGGCCGCCGCCGGGTTCGGGCCGCCTGACCGACGGGATAGTCTGGATGCGTGCCCACCAAGGCCAAGGCGCAGCTCGACGCCGAGTTCACCGAGCTCTACCGAGCTCACCTGCGCGACGTCTACAGCTACGCCTACTACCGGATCGGCAACCACCACGACGCCGAGGATCTGACCGAGCAGACCTTTCTCCAGGCCTACCGCCACTTCGAGCGGGCGCAGCGGGAGTCCGACGGCCGGCCGCTGCGGCCCTGGCTGATCCGGATCGCACACAACCTCGCGGCCAACTACTACCGCGACCGCTCACGGCGGCCGCAGACCCAGCTGGAGGACGCCGCGGTGGTGTCGGCGCCCCACACCACCGCGGATCTGGCGGAGGGACGACAGGAGCTGCACGATGTGCTGGAGGGCGTCTCGAAGCTGCCGGAGGACCGTCGCGAAGCACTGATCATGCGCTTCGCCCTGGGGATGGACAACCGCGAGATAGCGCGAGCCATCGACCGCTCCGAGGGAGCCACGAAGGTGTTGATACACCGAGCGATAAGACAACTCGAGAATGGGCTCAAGGAGCACGACGATGACTGATTCGTTGGACATGGACGCGCTGCTGCGCTCCGCGCTCGTGCCCGTCGAACCCTCGGGAGCCTTGGGCGACCGGCTCGAGCGCGGGCTCTCCGAGCTCACCGATGCCGCCGCGGGGGAGTTGGCCGACTGGGAGCTCAGCGCCATGCGCGACCCACGCAACTGGGGCCGGCCCGCGGCCGCCATCGTCGTGGGCGGTGCCGCCGCGAGCGCCTTGGTCATAGTGCGCGCGCGCCAACGGCACAAGCGGCGTTCCGGGGGCGGATTGGCCGCTCTCGGCCAGGGCGTTCGCGGTGTCGCGAACGACCTGGGGCGCCGTCTGGGCCGCTGACCCCCCGAACACCGTGATCCACGCGCCGCTCCTTGCCGAATAGAGAGGTAGCTTGAGCGCCAAGGACCACATCCACAGCCTGGCGGACGAAGAGGTCATGCACCTCGTGCAGGGAGGCGACCCGCGCGCGTTCGAGCTTCTGTTCGAGCGCCATGGTGGTGCGGCGTTCTCGCTCGCGTACCGGATGGTGGGCGATCGAGTCAACGCCCAGGATGTCTCCCAGGAGGCTTTCCTCTCGATCTGGCGCAGCAAGATGCGCTATCAGCCCGACCGCGGCAGCGTCCGCACCTGGGTATTGGGCATCGTGCACCACCGCGCGATCGACGCCCTGCGGCGCAACCTGGTCCATGATCGCCGCCGCGCAAGCGCCGAGGGGATCGAGGAGCGCTTCGAGGCCACCGAGCGCACGGACACGGAGGTGGCGCGCCGAGAGGACGCCCGAAACGTCAGGGCCGCGCTCGAGACGCTGCCGGGCGAGCAGTCGAAAGTCATCGAGTTGGCATATTTCGGGGGCTTCAGCTACAGCAAGATTGCCGAGATGCTGGATACGCCGATCGGCACGGTGAAGGGACGCATGCGCCTGGGTCTCGACAAGCTCAGGCGTGAGCTCGCGACGGAGCTCGCATGAGCCTCGAGCGCCACGACATCCAGCAGGAGAACGTGGGTCCCTATCTGCTCTGCGCGTTGACCGAACTCGAGGAGCGCACCTTCGAGTGCCACCTCGACGAGTGCCCCGTGTGCAGCGACGAGGTCGCGCGGTTGCGTCCGGCCGCCGAGGCCCTGCCGCGCTCGGTGGACCCGCTCAACCCCCCGGCCGCACTCAAGGTCCCGCTCATGAAGATCGTGGAGGCCGAGGCGCGCGAGCATGCCTCGGAGAGTCGCGCCGGCGCCAAGCGCCCCGGGCTGTTCGATGCCCTGCGCGAACGGCTGGCCTCCGCCGGCGAGGCGCTTACGACGATGCGCCCCACGGTCGCCTGGGTCAGTGCCTCGTTCCTCCTCGCCGTTGGCATCGCGACCGGCTACACCGCCACCCAGCTCACTTCGGGCGAGGGCGACCCCCAGCCGGTGACGGCGAAGGTCGACAAGCAACGCGTGCCCTTCGCCAGCGGCAGCCTCACGGTGTCCGGCGACGAATCCAAGAGCGGGATCCTGCGCGTGCACGGCATGCCGACGCTCGAGAACGACTCCACCTACCAGGTGTGGGTGAGGCGCAACGGCGAGACGATCTCGACGTCGCTGTTCAGCGTCGGCCGAGACGGCGACGGTGCCGCCGCGGTCTCGGAAGAGCTCGATGGGGCCGACGCCGTGCTGGTGACCCGCGAGCCCGCGGGTGGGGCCCGCGCGCCGTCTGAGGATCCGGTGCTGTCGGTCTCCCTCTGAGGATCCCTGCTGTCCGGGCCCACCGCTGAGGCCGAAGCCGCCAGGGCTCCATCTCACTAGTCTCCGGTCCGTGCAGACCTGCTACCGCCATTCGAGCCGCGAGACCGGCGTGTCCTGGTTGAACCGTGGGCGCCCAATTTTCCCGGGATGCATGAGTCCGAACTCCGTGGGAATGCGCTGTCCGGCGTGCTCGAGCCAGTGCACGAAGGTCAAGACGATG
>JBPCNA010000264.1:0-7588 GCA_051001735.1 Solirubrobacteraceae bacterium | reverse complement strand
TGATCCGCCTCCAGTGCTACGAGGGCATCGACGCCGCCGAGGCGCTCTACGAGTGGAACTACCCGCGCCAGCTGCTGGCGATCCGCATGGCCGAGGCGGCCGGTGAGGACATCGGCGAGGCGCAGCTGTTCGGGCGCGACTACCTCACGAGCAGGCCGCTGCTCGCGGCGATCGAGCACCCCGGGCCGCTGCCGGCGGTGCTGCTGATCGACGAGCTCGACCGCGCCGACGACGACTTCGAGGCGTTCCTGCTCGAGCTGCTGGCCGACGCCAGGGTGACCATCCCCGAGCTCGGCACGATCAAGGCCTCGCATCCGCCGGTGATCACCCTCACCTCCAACCGGACGCGCGACCTCCACGACGCGGTCAAGCGGCGCTGCCTCTACCAGTGGATCGACTACCCGAGCCCCGAGCGCGAGGTGGACATCGTCCGCCGGCGCGTCAAGGGCGCGTCGGAGACTCTGGCCGTCTCGGTGGCCGACGCCGTCTCGCGGATGCGCAAGAGCGACATCCAGAAGCCGCCGGGCGTGGCCGAGGCGATCGACTGGCTGGCCGCGCTCGACCTGCTCGGCGTGGAGACGCTCGACCCGGAGGCGATCGACCGGACGCTCGGCTCGGTGCTGAAGTACAGCGAGGATCAGGAGGTGATCCGCGCGGGCGGCCTCGAAGCGCTCGTGGGGGATCGCGGTGACTGAGCAGGCCGGATCCGACGTCGAGGCGGTGGCGGAGCAGGAGCCCTTTGACGACGGCGTCTTCCGCGTCGAGACCATCCACGTCGACCTCCCGGCGTTCGTCGGCGCCTTCAGCCAGCGGCTGCACGAGGCCGGGCTCCCGGTCACACCCGAGCGCGCCTCCCATCTGGCCAACGCCCTCGCCCTGGTCAAGCCCGAGGGTCGCCGCCGGCTCTACTGGACGATGCGCGCGGTGTTCGTCACCGGACAGCTCCAGGTGCCGATCTTCGACAGCGTCTTCTTCGAGGTCTTCGGCTCCAAGGAGATGCCCGACGACTTCGACGCCGAGGACGTCGTGCCGATCTCGACCCCGCCCGACGAGCGGGAGAAGCCCGAGCACAAGTCGGAGGAGATGGACAATCCGCGCGAGCAGGATCCCCGCTCGATGGACGTCTCGTCCGGACCGCCCGGGGAGGATGGCGACGACGAGGACGACGACTCCGAGGAGATCGAGATCCCGCTGGCCATGGCCAGCGAGGAGGAGCTGCTCGGCAAGAAGAGCTTCGATGCCCTCGCGCCCCACGAGCTCGCCCAGCTCTACCGGCTGATGACGCGGCTCGAGCTCGCGACGCCGCTCCGGCGCACCCGGCGCATGAAGAAGGGGCGCCACGGCGAGCACATGGACATGCGGCGCACCCTCCGGGCCAGCCTGCGGACCGGCGGCGACCCGATCAAGCTCAAGCGCCGCCACCGCCGCATCGTCCGCCGCCGCCTCGTCCTCCTCTGCGACATCTCCGGGTCGATGGAGCCCTACGCGCGCGCGTACCTCCAGTTCCTGACCGCTGCCGGCGCTAGCGGGCCGAACGCCGAGGCGTTCGTCTTCGCCACCCGGCTGACCCGTCTCACCCGGGCGCTGGCCGGCCGCAACCCCGAGCGGGCGATCCACCGGGCGGCGGCCGCCGCGCCAGACTGGTCGAGCGGGACGCGGATGGGTGACGCTCTGAAGACCTTCAACGACCGCCACGGCCGCCGCGGGATGGCGCGCGGTGCCGTCGTGGTGATCCTCTCCGACGGCTGGGAGCGCGGCGATCCCGGCCTCGTGGCCCAGGAGATGGAGCGCCTGGCGCGCCTGACCTACCGCATCGTCTGGGTCAACCCCCGGGTCAGCGCCAGCAACTTCTCCCCGCAGGCCGGCGGCATGGTGGCGGCGCTGCCGTTCTGCGATGCCCTGGTCAGCGGCCACAGCCTCCACGCGATGAACGAGGTCGCCGACGCGATCCGCGCCCCCAAGTGGACGGCCGACGGGGCCCCGGAATGGAAGCCGCCGGCGCCGGCGCCGGCCCCGGAGGTGGAGGAGGAGGAGCCGTGGGGAAGCGCGACCCCGGTGCAGGGCAGCTCGTTCGCCATGCCCAGCGGGTCAGCCCCGCGCCGCGGCAAGACCACCAGAGGATGGGAGGACAAGCGTGAAGGCTAACGCCGACCCAGGACCAGACGGAGGCCGGCATGGAAGTTCTTGAGATGTGCGCGCATCGCGGCTGCCGCTGCGACGCCCGGGAGGACGGCTTCTGCTCGGACCACTGCGCCGAGCACGTCGCCGCTCACGGCACCGAGCCCCACGCCTGCGAATGCGGCCACGACGACTGCGCGACCGGACCGGCCGCCGAATGCGTCTGGGGCTGACCGCCGGACATCCAGCTGGCGCTCGAATCCGTATTGCCACGTTAGGGCCTTGAGCCGGGATCAGTACCCGACCGAGTACGAAAGAGGAAAATGAGGAGCACTAGATGAGCGAGACCGAGGTCCAGATGTGCATCTATCCCGGCTGTGATCGGCCGGCCGTCCCCGCGCACGAGCTCGGTGGTCCTCAGCCGCACTTCTGCGACCTGGAAGAGCACAACGCAGGAACCACGCACCGCGCTCGCCAGGAAGCCGAAGCGGCAGCGGGCGCCGGCGGTGGAGAAGGCGATGAAGCGTCGGCTTAGCGAGAGAATTCGCGGGCGGGATGACGGCGGAACTGTCATACTGCCCGCGCTGTCCGGCGGCCCGTCTGTGGCCGCGCGTAGACCCTTGGGAAGGAGCATGACTGTGCAGGTATCGGCAACGAGCGCCGCCGAGCGCCATGATTGTGGGAGGGGATCTCGCATTGGCTAATGAGGCTTACCGCGCGGTGTTCATCCGGATTCACCCGACCGGCAAAGGGGTCCTCAGCCTGACCACCTCCGCTGACGGTCAAGAGAGCAGCTACGCTCAGATCGTCTCCAACGAGCTCGGCGTCCCCGCTCTCGACATCAAGGTCGTCCCGGCGGACACCGACCGCTACGGCGAGGGTCACGGCTTCAACACGAGCCCGTCCACCGGGACGTCGGCGGCCGTCGTGAGCGCGTGCGCCAAGATCAGGGACAAGGCGCAGCTGCTCGCCGGAATGGCCCTCGGCGCGTCGCCGCAGAGCCTCCGCTGGGACAACGGCGCGTGGGTCGCCGGTCGCGACGCCAAGCAGGCGAAGACGATCGAGGAGATCGCGCTCTACGCGCACGGCTCCGGCGCGCTGCCGCCCGGAGTCGAGGGCGGACTCGACGCGCAGACCGTCTACTCGAACTAGCGGCCTCGGGCCGGGCCTTCACCGGCGACGGTGGAGGCCCGGCTCACGCCGCCGGGCTTCAGCCCGTACCGCAGAACCACTCCTCGGTGCGGTTGACCGAGACGATGCCGAGATAGCGGCCGTCGCCGTCGACGACCGGTACCCGCCGGGTCGTCGTGCCCAGGGCGAGGTCTCGGGCGGCGGCGGCCGGGGCATCCGGCGCCACGGTCGCCCGCGGCGGCGCCAACTCGAGCGCTGGCCGGTCCGGATCGGCGTCGGCCGGGAGATCGTCCGGGGTCAGCGCCCCGGCGTAGCGGCCGTCGTCGGCGATCACGGCGAGCCGGCGGCTCGTGCTCGCCGCGAAATAGGCGCGGGCCTCCGCCACGCTCGTCGCCGCGGCGAGCGCGCTCGTCTGGGCGTGCATGACCGCGCGGGCGCTGAGGCCGTCGACGCGGTCGATGGTGATGTTGGCCATCGCCCCATGATCGCATCCTCACGCGATCGGCACCCCCGTGCCGCCCGGCGCGATCGGCGACGCTCTGGCAGACTTCGCCCGGCCGTTGGGCGGTCAGGGCCTCCCCCCAGCTCCTGTCGAGGGTGTCGAGGTTCAGGTCGACCGATGTCGCGACCACGACTCAAGGAGATTGCCCGATGACGGATTTCAGCCACACCTTCTCGGTCCCCAAGCCGATCGATCAGGTCTGGAACACGATGACCCAGCTCGACCAGGTCCTCCCGATGGTGCCGGACACCAGCGTGACCGAGGGCACCGGTGCGAAGGTCACCGCCCAGATCAAGCTGCGCCTCGGCTCGATGACCATGCAGTACACCGGTCCCGCCGAGATCATCGAGAAGAACGACGCCTCCCACAGCGCCGTGATGACCGCCCAGGCCCGCGAGAAGGGCGGACAGGGGAACGCCGACGCCCGCGTCGCGATTCAGCTGACCTCCGCCGGGGGCAGCACCAACGGAACCCTCAAGTCGTCGATCAACGTCACCGGCAAGGCGGCGCAGATGGGGGAGGGCATGGTCGGTCCGGTAACCGACGCCCTGATCAAGGGCTTCGTCGCGAACCTCCAGAAGATGTAGGCAGCTCCTCCGGCGCCCGAGGCACGTGCCTCGGCGGCGGCGGTCGTGCAGACGGCCGCCGCCGGCTGATCCGGCCCCGCCTCAGGCGCGCTGCAGCGGCAGGTAGGCCACGTCGCTGCCGGCCGGCAGCTCGCCGGTCCCGACCGGGATCAGGGCGAGAGCATCGGCCTGGGCGGTCACCGTGATCTGGTGGGACTGCTGTCCGGCCAGGGGGGTCAGCACCGGCGTCCGGTCGGGTGTGACCTGCACGCGGATCAGGTCGTCGCGCTGCGGGTTGCGCTCGACCGCCGTGGCCAGGCGTCCGGCGCTGAACGCCGGGCGCGCGTCGGGGGCGCCCTGGAGCGCGAGCAGGGCCGGCCGGACGAAGAGCTCGAAGCAGACGAGCGTCGAGACGGGGTTGCCGGGGAGGCCGAAGACGAGCGTCGTGTCGCGGACGCCGAAGGCGAGGGGCTTGCCCGGCCGGAGCGCCACCTTCCAGAAGATCTCGCGCACCCCGAGCTCGCCGCCGACGCTGCGGACCAGGTCGTGGGTGCCCATGGAGACGCCGCCCGAGCTGATCACGACGTCGTGCTCGAGCGCCTCACGAAGGGCGTCGCGGTGCGCCACCTCCTCGTCGCCGACCGTCGGGATGGTCGAGACCTCGGCGCCGGTGGCGCGGAGCGCCGCGCTCAGCATCGGCCCGTTGGCGTCGTAGATCTCCCCCGCCCCGAGCGGATGGCCGGGCGGGCGAAGCTCGCTCCCCGTGGTCAGGACGGCGACTCGCGGCCGCCGCCGGCAGGAGAGCGCGTCCAGCCCGGCCGCGGCCGCCGCGCCGATCTGTGCCGGTCCGAGGCGCGTCCCGGCGGCGAGGATCCGGGCGCCGCGCTCGACGTCCGACCCGGCGGCCCGCACGAAGGCTCCCGGCGCGATCTCCGTCGTCACCTCGACCTGGTCGCCGTCCCGGGCGATCTCCTCGACGGGCACGATGGCGTCGGCCGAGGCCGGCACGACCGCACCCGTGGAGATCACCACCGCCTCGCCCGGACCGAGCTCGCCGGTGAAGGGCGACCCGGCCGCAGACTCGCCGACGACCCTCAGGCGGGCCGGGGTGTCGGCCGCGTGGACCGCGTAGCCGTCCATCGCCGAGCTGGCGAACGGCGGCAGGTCGATCACCGCGGCGACGTCCTCGGCGACGAAACGGCCGTGGGCCTCGCCGAGCGGGACGGTCTCGGCCGGCAGCGCGGCGATATGCGAGGCGATCAGCGCCTGCGCCGCGTCGATCGACAGCAGGCGGGCCGGGCGGGGCCCGGCGGCCGGCGTGTCGCACGACGGAGCGGCGCTGGCGCCCGGGTCGGACATCTACTTGGTCGGCACGGCCGCATCGCAGACGACCTCGACCTCGTCGACGACCTTGAGGGCGCCGAAGAGCGCCGAGTACGGCTTGATCTTGTGGTTGGACTGCGTCACGGTCGCGCTGCCCGTGAGCTTGCCGTCGCCGACGTTGAGCGTGAACTCGACGGGGGAGGTGTTGCCGAGGATGGTGAGGTCCCCGGCGACGTTTAGCTCGCTCCCGTCGTCGTTGGCGGTGACGCCGGTCGAGCGGAACTCGATCGACTTCTTCTTGAGGACGTCCTTGTCGATCGACTTCTTGATGTCGCCCTTGTCGTCGTCGCTGAGCGCCTTGGCGCCGCCGCTGCCGCCGACCACGCTCACCGAGCCGCCGTCGGCGCTCAGCTCGATGCTGGTCTGCGCGGGATCCTCGCCGGCGACGACCGTCGCCTCCCACGACGCCACGTCCATCACGAGGTTGTGTCCGGCCTTCGCCGCCGCGCCGGTTCGGCCGGTCTTGACGGTGAGCGTTCCGTTGCTCGGTCCTAGCTTGTGGGTGCCTGGTTGGATTGACATGGCCTGAAGTTTATTGCCGAGAGGCGCAGGAGGCTGGGCGCTTTGCGGCCAACTCGCGAAGATCTGATCTGAGGGGCCCGCGCTCCGCGTAATACGCTCGACGACGAGACTGACAATCGCCGCAGGAGACCGGGCCTCGGCCTGGAAGGAGCGAATGGCATGAAGGACGTTATCGAGCAGGTTGACGCGTGGGTCGCCCGAGGTGATCGCGTCGCGCTGGCCACGATCGTGGGGATCAAGCGCTCCGCGCCGCGACCCCCGGGATCGAAGATGGCGATCAACGATCGCGGTGAGGTCTACGGAGCCGTCTCCGGCGGCTGCGTCGAGGGGGCCGTCGTCGAGGTCGCCGACGGCATTCTCTCCGGCGGCGACGCCCCGCAGCTCCTCCACTACGGCATCGCCGACAACGAGGCTTGGGACGTCGGACTCCCCTGTGGTGGGGAGATCGACGTCTGGGTGGAGCGGTACGAGCCATGAGCGTCCAAGGGTCGTTCGCGGCCATCGCCAAGGAAGACGGCCGCGCCGCGCTGGTGACGGCGGTCAGCGGTCCGCACCTCGGGGAGCACCTCCTGGTCCGCGCCGACGGCGAGCGCGAGGGGAGCCTCGGCGATGCGGAGCTCGACACCGAGGCGGTCGCCCACGCCGAGGAGCTGATGTGGGCCGAGCGCTCGGAGCATCGCGGGGACCTCTTCATCGACGTCACCGCCCCGAATCCCCGGCTCCTGATCTTCGGGGCCGTCGAGTACGCCAACCACCTCTCGCACTTCGGCGTCCTCAACCACTGGCGCCCGTACGTGATCGATCCCCGGGCCCAGTTCGCCACCCGCGAGCGCTTCCCCCACGCCGTCGACGTGGTCGCCGCCTGGCCCGAGAAGGCCGTCGAGCAGCTGGGGGCGATCGACCGGGCGACCTATCTGGCCGTGCTCACCCACGACCCGAAGATCGACGACGAGGTTCTCGTGATGGCGCTGAACGCCGAACCCGCCTACATCGGGGCGATGGGCTCCAAGCGCGCCCAGGCCGAGCGGCGCGAGCGCCTGCTGGCCGCCGGCGTGGCCGAGGACGAGCTCTCCCGGATCAGCGCCCCAGTCGGGCTCGACATCGGCGCTCTCAGCAACGAGGAGGTCGCCCTGTCGATCATGGCCGAGCTGGTCGCCGTCCGCTACGGGCGCGACGGCGGACGCCTGTCGCAGCGCAAGGGCAGCGGGCGGATCCACTAGGGATTCGCGGCGCCGGGTCCGGGCGGGAAAGCGCCGAAGTGGCGGCGCTCCGGGCCCCTCCGGCCGGCCCCCCCGCCGGGGTCTGGCCCCCCACCGGCCCCCCCGCGTTTCCTTTCTTCCCCTTTCCCCCTGTCCCAAACGAAGCA
>JBPCNA010000263.1:0-22601 GCA_051001735.1 Solirubrobacteraceae bacterium | reverse complement strand
GGCGTGCCCGGCGTCAGCCGCCGCGATCTGCCCGACGCCGGCTCCCACGGCGGACGAGATCCTCTCGAACGAGACGACTTTCACCACCTGGGCGTACATCACCGCCGCGAGCCCCGCCCGCCTGCGGCCGTCGTCCTCCTCGCCGGCGGTGGGGGGGCTCCACTGGAACACCGAGGACGGCTTCCCCGAGGTCTACATCGTCCTGCGCCAGCGCCGGGTCGGCGCGCGCACCTGGGCGCTCGTGCGGCTGCCGATGCGGCGCGTCGGCGTCACCGGGTGGGTCCCGCGCGACTCGCTCGACAGCTACAACCGCATCACCACCCAACTCGTGCTCACACGGCCGACCGAGCGCATCCGCCTCTACCGCGGCGGCCGCCTCGTGCTCGAGGTGCCGGCCGGGATCGGCACGCCGAGCACGCCGACGCCGGTCGGGCACTTCTGGATCCGCGAGGCGTTCCCGGTGTCGGGCGTCCCCGCCTACGGGCCGTTCGCGTTCGGCACGAGTGCCTACGGCGCGCAGACCGACTGGCCCGGCGGCGGGGTCGTCGGGCTCCACGGCACCAGCGAGCCGGGCCTGATCCCGGGCCGACCGTCCCACGGCTGCATCCGCGTGCGCAACGCCGACATCCTGCGCCTGGCGCGGCTCGTCCCGGTCGGCACGCCGCTGCTCGTGCAGTAGCGGCTCAGCCGGTGGCGCCGAAGTCCTGGGTGTAGGTCGCGCCCGCGCCGCCGCTGCCGAGCAGCGCGGGGGCAGCTGCGACCACGCCGAGGCCGGTGTCGGTGAAGGCGGGGTTGAGGATGTTGTCGCGGTGGCCGGCCGAGTTCATCCAGTCGCCGACCGTGGCCGCCGGGGTGGCGAGGTCGCCGCTGGCGGTCGCGATGTTCTCGCCGTAATCGCCGATCGTGCCGGCGGTGGCGTAGCCGGCGGACAGCACGCGACCGAGGGGCTCCGATCCGGTCGGCCCGACGTGGTCGAAGTAGTCGCGAGCGACCATCTCGGCGGAGTGGCCCTGGGCGGCCGCGTCGAGGCGGCCGTTTTCACGCAGGAGCGCCAACCCGTGGGCGGCGCGCTGTTGGTTGATCAGGCAGAGCGTGGCCGCGCGGACCTGACCGAGGTTGGCGGCCGTGGGGACGAGGCCGCCGTCGGGACAGACAGCGGGGACGGGCGGCGCGGGGGCCGTCGCCGCGGCCGCCGCCGGGCGGGCGATGTGCCTCTGGGGGTGCACGCGGTGGTGATGGCGGAGGGGGTGGGCCGTCCGCGTCACGGCCGCGCCGGCGATCGGGGCGCTCGTCGCGGCGCCCGCGAGAAGGAAGATGATCGCGACCACCGCACATCTGAAGGGGCTCCTGGGAGCCATCCGATCCTCCTGGAACGTCGAATGGGGACTGCCGGGAGATTCATCGGAGACGACGGGTGAAGACGTCGATTTTGCGAGGCGATGCGGACGGTTGTTCGGCTAATCCGACGCCATCAGCTGGCGCAGCACGTAGTGGAGGATCCCGCCGTGGCGGAAGTAGTCGGCCTCCTTGGGCGTATCGATGCGCACCCGCACCTCGAACTCGATGGCGCCGGCGTGGACGGTCGCGTGGACCGGGAGGCGGCCCTCGTTGAGCGCGTCGGCGACTCCGGTCACGGCGAACTCCTCCTCGCCGGTGAGGCCGAGCGACACCGCGGTGTCGCCTTCGGCGTATTGGAGGGCGAGCACGCCCATGCCGACCAGGTTCGAGCGATGGATGCGCTCGAAGCTCTCGGCGATCACCGCGCGGACGCCGAGCAGCAGCGTCCCCTTCGCCGCCCAGTCGCGCGAGGAGCCCGAGCCGTACTCCCGGCCCCCGAGCACGACGAGCGGGACGCCGTCGGCCTGGTAGCGCATCGCCGCGTCGTAGATCGACATCATCCGCCCGTCGGGTAGGTGGCGCGTGACGCCGCCCTCGGTGCCCGGCGCGAGCTGGTTGCGCAGGCGGATGTTGGCGAATGTGCCGCGCATCATGACCTCGTGGTTGCCGCGCCGCGAGCCGAAGGAGTTGAACTCGCTGGGGACGACGCCGTGCTCCTGGAGGTAGCGCCCGGCAGGCCCTTCGCGCTTGATCGATCCGGCCGGCGAGATGTGGTCGGTGGTCACCGAGTCGCCGAGCATGGCCAGCGCCCGGGCGCCGGCGATATCGGTGATCGGGGCAGGCTCCGGCTGCAGGTTCTCGAAGAAGGGCGGCTGGCGGACGTAGGTCGACCCGTCGTCCCAGGCGAAGCGGTCGCCGGTGGGGACGACCAGCCCGCGCCAGCGGTCGTCGCCGTCGAACACCTCGCCGTAGCTCTTGCGGAACATGTCCGAGTGGACGGCGCGTTCGACCGTCTCGGCCACCTCCTGCTCGGACGGCCAGATGTCGCGCAGGTAGACGGGCCGGCCCTCGCCATCCTCGCCGAGCGGATCGGCGACGATGTCGCAGTCCATCGACCCGGCCAGCGCATAGGCGACGCAGAGCGGCGGCGACGCCAGGTAGTTGAGCTTGACGTCGGCGTTGATGCGGCCCTCGAAGTTGCGGTTGCCCGAGAGCACCGACGCGACGGCGAGGTCGTGCTCGTTGACCACCCCGGAGATCTCCGGGGCGAGCGGCCCGGAGTTGCCGATGCAGGTGGTGCAGCCGTAGCCGACGAGGTGGAAGCCCAGCGTCTCGAGCGGGTCGGTCAGGCCGGCGCGATCGAGATACTCGGTGACCACCTTGGACCCGGGGGCGAGCGACGTCTTCACCCAGGGCTTCGAGCGCAGGCCGCGGGCGACGGCGTTGCGCGCGAGGATCCCGGCGGCCACCATGACCGAGGGGTTCGAGGTGTTCGTGCAGCTGGTGATCGCCGCGATCACCACGTGTCCGTGGTTGAGCTCGGTCTCCCGCCCGTCGGCGAGCGTCACCTCGACGCGGGTCGTCGTCGGCGGCGCCACGGGATCGCCCTCGGCGCCGTTGCCGACAGCGGCCGTCCGCGCCATCCACATCGCGTGTGCACCGGGATCGGCGCTCGACGGGGGATCGGAGGCGGGGAAGGACATCCAGGAACCGGTCTCCTGCGAGGAGAACGCGCCGGCGTCCGGATGGTCGGGGAGGTAGTGCGTCAGCGCGGTGCGGAAGGCCCTCTGGGCGTCGGTCAGCGAGACGCGGTCCTGGGGGCGCTTGGGCCCGGCGATGCTCGGGACGACGCTCGCAAGGTCGAGTTCGAGCACCTCGGTGTAGGTCGGCGCCTCGGATTGATCGTCGTGCCAGAGGCCCTGGGCGCGGGCGTAGGCCTCGACCAGCTCGATGTGGTCGGCCGGCCGGCCGGAGAGCTCGAGGTAGCGGAGGGTCTCGCCGTCGATCGGGAAGATCGCGCAGGTGGAGCCGAACTCGGGTGACATGTTGCCGATCGTCGCCCGGTCGGCCAGCGGCAGGTGGGCGAGGCCGGCGCCGAAGAACTCGACGAACTTGCCGACGACGCCGTGGGCGCGGAGTTGCTCGGTCACGGTGAGGACGAGATCGGTCGCCGTCGCCCCCTCGGGCAGCCGGCCGTGGAGGCGGAAGCCGATGACCTGGGGGATCAGCATCGACATCGGCTGGCCGAGCATCGCCGCCTCGGCCTCGATTCCGCCGACCCCCCAGCCGAGGACGCCGAGGCCGTTGACCATCGTCGTGTGGGAGTCGGTCCCGACGAGCGTGTCGGGATACGCGCGCTCGCCGTCCCCGGACGAGTCGACGAAGACGACGCGGGCAAGGTACTCGAGGTTGACCTGATGGACGATCCCCGTGTCGGGCGGGACGACCGCGAAGCGGCGGAAGGCATCCTGCCCCCAGCGCAGGAAGGCGTATCGCTCCTCGTTGCGCTCGAACTCGCGCTCGGCGTTGGCGCGGAAGGCGTCGCGCGTGCCGGAGACGTCGACCTGGACGGAATGGTCGATCACGAGCTCGGCGGGCACGAGCGGGTTGATCTTGCCGGGATCGCCGCCCATCGTGGCCAGGGCGTCGCGCATCGCCGCGAGATCGACCACGGCGGGCACGCCGGTGAAGTCCTGGAGCAGAACGCGTGCCGGCGTGAAGGCGATCTCCTTGGCGGGCGAGGCGGCCGGATCCCAGCCGGCCAGGGCCTCGACGTCGGCGGCCACGACCGAGCCGTTGCCCTCGGTGCGGAGCAGGTTCTCGAGCAGGATCTTCAGCGCGAAGGGAAGCCGGCCGACGTCGAAGCGCCCCGCGAGGGCGTCGATTCGAAAGATCTCGAGCGTGCGCTCCCCGACGACGAGCTCGGCGCGAGCGCCGAAGCTGTTCGTGAACATGGCGGCTGTCTCCTGATCGCGCGACGGGCTGACCGCCAAGTCTCCCAAATACCGGCGGATCCGCGCGGGACGGTCGCCGCGCCCCGTCCCGCCGGCCGGCCGTATAGTCGCCGCCGATGCCCGAGCTCCACGTCCTGCGTGTCTTCGTCGACGACCGCGGCGCCGCCGGCAACCATCTCGGCGTAATGCTCGACGCCGGGGAGATCGACACGGTCGCGCGCCAGCAGATCGCCGCCGAGCTCGCCTACAGCGAAACGGTGTTCGTCGAGGGCGGCGACCGGCTCCAGATCTTCACGCCGACCACTGAGCTCCCATTCGCGGGCCATCCCCTGGTCGGCGCCGCCTGGCTGCTCGACCGGCCGGTGCTCCGTCCCCCGGCCGGCCCGGTGGCCACGCGCAGCGAGCCTCCCTTCACCTGGGTGCTCGCCCGCCCGGAGTTCTGCCCGCCGTGGGAGGTGCGCCGGGAGGAGTCGCCGGGCGCCGTCGAGGCGCTCGCGGCGCCGGAGGCCGGGCACGTCCTCCACTGGGCCTTCGTCGACGAGCCGGCGGGGACCGTGCGCGCCCGGGTGTTCGCGCCCGACTTCGGCGTCGCCGAGGATCCGGCGACCGGCTCGGCGGCGATCGTCCTCTGTGCCGCCCTGGGGAGGTCGCTCGAGATCCGCCAGGGCGCGGGCAGCGAGATCCGCGTGCGGCCGCACGCGGACGGCGGGGTCGAGCTCGGTGGGCGGGTCAGCAGGGCGTGAGGAAACCGACCCGCTCGAGGCCGTGGCGGCGCGGGGCCGCGTGGCTGCGCTCCGAGCCGTGGACCGGCGCGGCGGTGCCGCCGGAGGTGGTCGCGGCGCCGACGATGCTGAGCGTCGAGGAGCGGCAGCTGCTCTACGTGCTCGCTCGCGACTACGCGCGCGGGGGCGGCGCGATCATCGACGCCGGCTGCTTCCTCGGGGGCTCGACGAAGGCCTTGGCCACCGGCCTCGCCGAGAACCCACGGGCCCGGCGGATCGCCCCGATCCACACCTACGATCTCTTCGACCTCGACATCTCGTTCGTTCGCGACTATCCCGACCTGATCGCCGGCATCGACGGCGACTCGACGCGGGGCCGCTTCGACGAGGTGCTCGGCCCGCTCCTCGACTTCGTCGAGGTCCACCAGGGCGACATCCGCCGGGAGCGGTGGACGGGCGGCGCGGTCGACGTGCTCTTCGTCGACGTCTGCAAGTCGTGGTCGATCAACGACCACGTCGTGCGCGAGTTCTTCCCGGCGCTCGTCCCGGGCCGCAGCGTCGTGGTGCAGCAGGACCTGATCCACGAGTGGCTGCCCTACCTGACGATCACCATGGGCCTGTTCGACGACTCGTTCGAGCTGGTGGCCACCGTGCCCTGGTGCTCGGCCGTGTATCTGCTGACCCGGGCGATCCCGGCGGCCGCCATCCCGCCGCGCCTCGACGCCCTGCCGGCCGAGCGCAAGCTCGAGCTCTTCGACCGAGGCTGCGCGCCCTTCTCGGGTGAGTACCGCGGGGTGATCGAATGCTCGCGGGCGGTGCTCTTCGCGAACCTCGGACGGCCGCGGGAGGCCGCCTCTCATCTGGCCGCCGTGCGCTCCGCGCATCCCGACTCGGAACGCGTCCAGCACGTCGCCGGCGAGGTCGGGCGCTGGGTGGCTACGGTCGCTACCTGAAGAGCATCTGGCTCGGCGACCGGCCGGCGCCGCCGGCGCAGGCGTGGACGCCGGGGCTGCCGGCGAAGATCAGCGAGAGGCACCGTCCGAGCCCCTGCTGGGCGTAGGCGCTGGGGTGGAAGGCCTCCTGGAGGTCGCCCTCGACGATGGTGTTGGCGCCGACGAAGCGCCCCCGCTCGGCGTCCGCCGCCGCCGGGCGCGTGAGCAGCGTCGACTCATGGTCGGATCGGGCGCAGATCTCGTGCCCGGCGAGGGCGTTGCCGACGTCGAGTACCTCGACGCCGCGGGCCCGGGCCGCCTCGGCCACCATCGCACCGATCTCGGGGGCCGCCTGGTCGCGGGCCCAGTCGAGGTCTTGGTCGTAGAACGGACAGCCCTCGAGGATGCGGCGGGGGTCGCCCTGGGGGTAGCGGGCCTCGGCGGCGCGGGGCAGGACGGACGGATAGGTCTGGGCGACGAGCCGGTAGTCGGCCGCGGCGTAGCCGGCCTCGGTCATCACGGCGCGGATCTCGTCGATCGCGCGCTCGACGCCCGCGGTGGCCGCGGCCCGGCGCTGGTCGAGCGCCTGCTGCTGGGTCGCCTGACAGGGGCCGAGGAGAAGCAGGTAGTCCTCGAAGCAGGCGGTGACGATCCCCGAGAAGCCGAGATCGTTGCCGCCGATCGAGAGCACGATCATGCGGATGTCGTGCGAGCGGGCGAGCGGGAGGAGCTGGTCGGCCTGCGGTGCCTCGCCGTTCTGCCCGACGCCGCCGTCGGCGGCCCGGACGATGTTGGCGCTTCCCGCCCCCGAGCAGGCGATGTTGAGGCGCTCAGCTACGGCGAGGCGGGCGCTCATAACCTCGGCCACGTCGGAGCGGTGGCAGCCGTCCGCGGCGCTCGCGCCGGTATAGACCCGGCTCTGGTCGGCCGCGCAGAGGAGCGTCCCGACGGGAACACACGCCCGGTCGGTTCCGTCGTCGCCGGCGAGCAGGTCGATGCTGTTGCCCTGCCAGCGGCCGGCCTCGCCGGAGATGTAGCTGTCGCCCATGGTGACGACGGCGGTCGGCCCGCCGGCGCGGCGACGGCGGGCGCCGGCCCTCCGGCCAGCAACAGACCGAGGGCTGCCGCCAACGCGAGAACGGCGCGAGACGATATGCGAAGGGGACTGGTCGTCAGGCCGACGATTTGACCGAGCCCGACGCTGCCGTCAACGGTCTTACTGCTTGGCGGCCGCCTCGTCCCTCGCGGACTTCTGCGCCTCCGAGTTCTGAGTCGCATCGGCCTTGTCGCCGAGGCTGAGGTCGACGCCGCCCCAGTCGGGTGAGCCCGACCGCGAAAGACCTTCCTGCTCGCCGAACACTTCGTCTGGCAGTTCCGGCATCCGCTCTGGCTGTTCGGGCATTGTGACCTCCCGGGTCGGGATAGACGCTCGCGAGCTCCGAACGTTGATTGCTGGGGCCTACCCGTCGATACGAACCCGAAACCGAGGTGGATCACCCTCACCCCGGCCGCGGGACATGGCGGACGCGAAGTTGCTAACCGAGCAGCGCCTCGACTTGGGCGTAGTCCTCGAGCGGGACCGTGCGCAGGCCGGCGGTGGCGTCCGCGAGCTCCGCCATCTCGATGCGGGTTCCTTGCAGCGCGGCCATGGTGCCGAAGCGCCCCGCGTGGACCGCGTCGATCGCCGCGAGGCCGAGACGCGTGGCGAGGACGCGGTCGAACGCGGTCGGCGTGCCGCCGCGCTGGACGTGCCCGAGCACGGTGGCTCGCGTCTCCATGCCGGTCCGCTCCTCGATCTGGCGCTCGAGCCAGAGGCCGATGCCGCCGAGCCGGACGTGGCCGAAATCGTCGACCTCGGTTCCGCTCTCCGGCATTCCGCCCGCCGGCAGGGCGCCCTCGGCGGCGACGATGATGGCGAAGTAGCTGCCCCGCTCGTGGCGGCGACGGATCGCGGCGCAGACCTCGTCGATGTCGAACGGGCGCTCGGGGATCAGGATCACGTCGGCCCCGCCCGCGATCCCGGAGTGGAGGGCGATCCAGCCGGCGTGGCGGCCCATGACCTCGACCACCAGGTTGCGATGGTGGCTCTCGGCGGTGGTGTGGAGGCGGTCGATCGCGTCGCTGGCGATCTGGAGGGCGGTGTCGAACCCGAACGTCGCGTCGGTGGCGCCGAGGTCGTTGTCGATCGTCTTGGGGAGGCCGACGACGCGCGCGCCGTGCTCGGCGTGGAGGCGGGCGGCCACGCCGAGCGTGTCCTCGCCGCCGATGGCCACCAGGGCGTCGAGGTCCTCGAGCGCGGCGAGCATCGCGGCCACGCCGGCACCGCCGTCCTTGAACGGGTTGGTGCGGCTCGAGCCGAGGATCGTTCCCCCGCGGGGAAGGATGCCGCGGACGGACTGAAGCGTGAGCGGGACGCCGAGCCCTTCGATCGGTCCGCGCCAGCCGTCGCGGAACCCGACGAAGGTGTCGTCGTAGTGGTTGACGCCCTTGCGCACGACCGCGCGGATCGCCGCGTTGAGGCCGGGGCAGTCGCCGCCGCCGGTGAGGATGCCCACGCGCACCCCCACAGCCTATTGCGCCCCATGTCGACCGGCGGGCGTGGCGGCCGCCGCGACGCGTCTGCGATTCTCGCCTGCTGGTCCTCCTCGCATGCATTCTCGGCTCGGCCGTCGTCTTCATCGACACCACCGTCGTCAACGTCGCGCTGCCCGCTCTGCGGAGCGACCTCGGCGCCGGGCTGAGCGGCCAGCAGTGGGTGGTCGACGCCTACCTCCTGACGCTGGGATCGCTCGTCCTGCTCGGCGGCTCGCTCGGCGATCTGCTCGGACGCCGCCGGGTCTTCGCGATCGGCGTCGGCGGCTTCGGCCTGGCTTCGGCGCTCTGCGCGCTGGCGCCGTCGATCGGGGTGCTGATCGCCCTGCGCGCCGTCCAGGGGGTGTTCGCGGCGCTGCTCGTGCCGAGCTCGCTGGCCATCATCACTGCGACACATGACGGTCCGGCGCGCGGGGCGGCGATCGGCGCGTGGACGGCGTGGACGTCGGCGGCGGTCGCGTTCGGGCCGCCGCTCGGCGGGGTCCTCGTCGACTCGCTGTCGTGGCGGGCGGTGTTCGCCATGAACGTCCCGCTCGTGCTGGCGACCCTGTGGCTGATCCACCGGGCGATACCCGCCTTCCCCGGGCGCGACCAGCGGCTCGACCTGCTCGGCGGCGTGCTGTGCGCCCTCGGGCTGGCCGGCCCGGTGCTCGGCCTGATCGAGGAGCCGCTGCGGGGATGGGGCGACCCGCTGGTGATCGGGTCGCTCGCCGCCGGAACCGCGCTGCTCGCCGCGTTCGTCGCCCACGAGCGGCGGTCGAGCGAGCCGATGCTGCCGCTCGGGCTGTTCGCGGTGCGCGACTTCGCGGTGGCCAACGCGGCGACGGTGGCGATCTACGCCGGCCTCGGAGCGCTCACCTTCCTCGTCGCCGTCTACCTGCAGCAGATCGCCGGCTACAGCGCGACCGCCGCAGGCCTGTCGCTGATGCCGGTGACCGTGATGCTCGTCGCCTTCTCCCGCCGGTTCGGCGCCCTGAGCGCCCGCATCGGCCCGCGCCGGGTGATGGGCCTGGGCCCCCTGGTCGCCGCGGCCGGGGCGCTGCTCTTCCTGCGCCTCGGGCCCCGCGTCGACTACCTCACCGACCTGCTCCCGGCCGCCGCCCTGTTCGGCCTGGGGATGTCGGCCACCGTCGCCCCGCTGACGGCGACCGTCCTGTCGGCGACCGAGCCGGGACAGGCCGGCATCGCCTCGGGCGTGAACAACGCGCTGGCGCGGGTGGCGAGCCTCATCGCGATCGCCCTGGTCGGCCTGGTCGTCTCGTTCCGCTTCACCGGGGTGCTCGACGCCAAGCTGACGCGAGCCCACCTGAGCCCCGGCCAGCGGGCCCTGGTCGGCGCGGTGCGGGCGCGCCCGCTGACCAGGCCTGAGGGGGCGAGTCCGGCGCTGTCGGCGGCGGCGACGGCCGCGTCGGTCAGCGCGTTCCGCTACGGGATCGGGGCGGCGGCGTTGCTGATCGGCTGCGGCGGCGCAATCGCGCTCGCCGGACTCTCGAGCCGCCCCCCGCGCGGCGGCGGCGCTCCGACCAGCCGACCCGGCAGCGATCCGGCGGCGGTCCAGGCGTGGACGTAGCCGACCCAGGTCAGGGTGGCCAGGGCCACGTGCACCCAGACGAGCTCGGAGGGCAGGGCGAGCGAGTACTGGGCGATCCCGATCACGCCCTGGGCGGCGAGGAGGAGGCAGACCAGCTTCAGCGTCCGCTCGAGCTCGGGGGTGCCCCGCCGGCGGGCCGCCCACCAGGTGGCGAGGGTGGCGAGCGCCATCACGGTGACCAGATAGCCGTGGAAGTGGATCAGGCGCCGGACGGTGTCCCCGCCCCAGAAGTTCAGCCGCTGGACGAGCTGGCCGGTCCCCGAGGCCCCGGCATGAGGCCCGGCGGCGGTGGCGGCGCTGCCGAGGAGGATCACGAACACAGCGAGGGCGCTGACCAGCCGCACGGCGACGACGGTCGCCCGGTCGCCACCGGGGCGGCCGATCTCCTCCGGCTCGAAGCGCGAGCGCCACCAGAGCGCGAAGGCGGCGACGAGGATCACCATCGACAGCCAGTAATGCGACATCACCCAGCCGGGGGCGAGGTTGTGGAGGACCGACTCGCCGCCGATCACGGCCTGGCCGATGATGCCGATCGGCAGCAGGCCGGACAGGAGGAGGAGGTCGCGGCGCCGCTCGGCGGGACGCCGGAGCAGGGCGCCGACGAGGGCGGCGAGGGCGGCGGCCGAGACGAAGAAGATGAGGACGCGGTTGCCGAACTCGATCAGGGCGTAGCTGTTGAGCTGCGGCTGGAGCGAGGTCCGCGTGCATTTCGGCCAGGACGGACAGCCGAGGCCGGAGCCGGTCAGGCGGACGGCGGCGCCGGTGAGGACGACCATCACCTGCGCGACGAGCGCCCCGAGGGCGATCTTCTCGTATGTCTCGGCGCTGAGGGGCCAGCGCTCCCGGAGACGGGTGAGCACGCCCGAAGAATGCCACAGCCCCTCCGCCGGGCATCCGCGACTGCCCCGGCGTCGATCGGCGCGCCCGAAATTCGGGGGTTTTGACCGCTTCTCTTCCCCCGCGTGTCCGTCCAACCCGTTAGCGTGGGCCCCATAGTTGACTTCAGAGAGGAGCGTCATGACGAAGAACGAGCTGGCTGGCAAGGTCGCGCAGAGCGCCGGGATCGGTGTCGGCCAGGCCAGGGAGGCGGTCGATGCGGCATTCGAGGCCATCGCGAAGGAACTGGCCGCCGGTGGCGAAGTGTCGGTCGCCGGCTTCGGCAAGTTCAGCGTCAGCCACCGCGCCGCCCGGAGCGGCCGCAACCCGGCCAACGGGGAGACGATTCAGATCGCCGCGAGCAACGCCGCGAAGTTCTCGGCGGCGAGCGCGCTGAAGAAGCAGCTGAATTGAGCAGCATCCCCGGGTCAGCCGCCTGACTCGCTTCGCACGCCGTCCGGGGCGCAGGCTCGGGGCGGCTGACCCGGGGACTCCGCTCACTACCGGAGGGGGCGGTCCGCGGGTCGCGGCAGGCATGGACGGGGGCGGGGCGGCCGGCAGACGCCAGGTTAGAGGCCCCGCATGGGGCTCCTGGTCATCCCGTCGTTTCATGATCCTCGCCGTGCGTAGAGGCTGGTCGGCGTTGACCCTCGATCTGGAAGCTCGGCGACAACGACGTAACCATGAACAGCCTCCCGCGGCAAGTGGACGGTCATGAGCCGCCCGGTCGGCTCGGTCATGAGCCGCCCGGTCGGCGGTGACGGCTACTCCGCCGACGGCGCCCCGGCGTCGTCGGCGTCGCCCCGACCCGACCGGATTTCGCGGCGATCGTCGACGCTGGCTGATCCCTGGCCGCAGGTCAGGTCGGCCGGCCGACCGAGCCGTAGGCGATCTCGCCGTGCTCGTGGGTCGGGAGGACCGGCCAGTGGCGGCGGGAGTTGACAAGCTCGCGGGCCGGGAGGATCTGGAGCCACGACGGGTCGAGGCGGGACGGCGAGGCCAGCGTCTTCTCCTTGATCATCGAGTCGTACTGGTCGAGGGAGTCCTCGAGCGTGTTCGCGTTCGGGACGACCTCCCGGTTGAAGAAGTCGGCGTGGGCGCGGACGCCCGGGATCTTCGACAGCTGGGGCTGCCAGTTGTCGAGGGCCACGCCGTTGTGGGAGGCCACCCACAGGCCGTCGGGCGTGTTCAGCGCCAGCGTCTGGTGCCCGTCGGTGTTACCCGGCGTCGCGAGCAGCGAGACGCCCACGCCCAACTCGAGGTCGCCGTCGACGAGCACGACCGAGCTCTCGACGAGGTCGTCCATGCCCCCGTCGACGTACCACGCCCACTGCATCGGGTGGATCGAGGCGAAGGTCGCCGCCTCGCGGCGCTGGACGATCAGGCGGGCGTTCGGGAACAACGGCGCGCGCGGCGCCGCCTCGTCGGCCCACGGCTCGGTCGTCCCGATCAGGAGGCGCGGATCCTGGGCCTGGAGGTGGCCGAAGGAGACGAAGTCGACCGCCGCATGGTCGACGCCCGCGCCCGCCAGGGCCTGCTCGAGCGTCGTGTAGTGCTTGGTGAAGACGTTGTGGGCCAGGTACTTCCCGCCCGGCAGGCGCGTCACACGATCCTCGAGCTGGGCGTGGAAGGGAGCCTCGGCCGCCCCGTCAGGGATCGTCGGCTCCCACAGAAGCGTCCGCGACCGCCCGGCGTAGTCCTCGTAGCGGACGATCAGGAGGCGGCTGGCCAAGAGGACGTACGGCACGGTCGGGGCGATCGCCGCTCCGTGGAGGGCGAACCGCGTCGGATAGCTCGCCGCCGCGATCGCGTGCGTCTCGAGCGCCTGGATCCCGCCCTCGCCGAGGAACCGCTCCCGGTAGGCGACCGTCGCCGTGCGGATCGCCTCGAGGCGCGCCCCGCGCGGCCACACGGCACCGGTGCCCGCGAACTCCGGGATCGCGCGGGCCCCGATGCTCTCCATGCCGGCCGCTTGTTCGGGCAAGTCGCTGCTCCTCGGTCGTCGTTGCGCGTGACCCCGCGCCCGGGTGGCCTCGCACCCGCGGGTGCTCGCCGGCGCGCCGTCCCCGGCGCACGGTACATAGTGCCGCGGTCCGCAGGTCCCTCCGACGCTAACCTTGCGGCCGTGCGCGTGCGGTCAACCAGCCTCGACGGCCCGCTGCTGATCGAGCCGGTGATCCACGGCGACGCCCGCGGCTTCTTCGTCGAGACCTTCCGCCACGACGACATCGCCGGTCTGGGGCTCGGCGACGGCGTCGACTTCGTCCAGGACAACCACTCCCGCTCGCGCCGCGGCGTCGTCCGCGGCATGCACTTTCAGCTCGGCGACGGCATCGCCAAGCTCGTCCGCTGCGCCCGCGGCGCCATCGTCGACGTCGTCGTCGACCTCCGCCGCGGCTCCCCCCACTTCGGGCGCTGGGAGGCTTTCGCGCTCGACGACGAGACCCACGCCCAGCTGCTCGTACCCGTCGGCTTCGCCCACGGCTTCTGCGTGATGAGCGACGTTGCCGACGTGATCTACCGCCAGACCGGCTACTACGACCCCGCGCTCGACCGCGGCGTCGCCTACGACGACCCGGAGATCGGCATCGACTGGCCGGTCGCACCCGTCGAGCGCCTCGTCTCCGATCGCGATGCCTCGGCCCCGGCGCTCAGCGCGATCGCCGACGAGCTGCCCTTCCGCTACGGGGGCGTCGCGCCTCAGCCTCGGTAGCCGACGAAGTTCACCCACACCGCCTGGTCGAACCGGAGGTCGACCTCGCGTTCCGGCGCGGCCAGGTCGACCATCACGAAGCGCGGCTCGCCAACCTCGCCGACCGCCACCGCCCCGACCGCGGCGCCCCGCCCCCGCACCCACACCTCGGCGACCTCGGCGTCGGCGACCACCCCGATCATCAGCTCGCGGGTCGGCGCCCGCAGCTCCACTCGGAGCCGCCCGCCCCGCCCCACCTCGAGCCACTCGCCCGGGTTGAAGGCGACCCGGTCGCTTCCCCGCGTGGACAGCGGCCACGGGCGGATGTAGGACGGCACCGCCGCCACCGCGACCGGGCTGAGGACAAGGTCGAGCCAGTAGCGCCCGAACACCGGCGCCAGGTCGGGCCGCGTCTCCTCGAGGCCACGCCCGAGGCGGTGCTCGTCGGGCTGGACCGGGCGGACGTCCATCAACAGCGGGTCGTAATTGGAGGCGATCACGTGGCGGCGCAGGTCGCCGAACACGAGCTCGAACTCGTGGAAGCTGATCCCCCGGCCCCACCGCGTCAGCGCGTTGCGCTCTGTGTCGGGGCCGCCCCGGGCCGCCGTGGCCATCGACGCGGTGAACTCCTCCCGCCGCGACCGGCGCGCGTAGCGGAGCGCCAGCTCTTCGGGCAGCTGCGAGAAGAAGGGCATCCGCGCCGTGTGGTGGTCGAAGTCGACCAGCCGGTTCGGCGCCTCGCAGACTACGATCATCCCGTCGCGGCGCACCACCCGCCGCGCCAGGTGGAGGACGTCGAGCCGCTCGTCGACGCTCATGTGCTCGAGCACCGCGTAGAGGAGGAAGACGTCGACCTCCCCGGCCAGGGCCTCGACGGCCGCGGTGATCCCCGCCTCCGGCACGTGGTGGAGCTCGGCGTTGGCCAGGCCCCCGTAGGCCAGGACCTCGCGGCCCATGGCCACCGCCTCGGCGTCGATGTCGAAGCCGATGTGGCGCTCGGCCCGGCCGGCGAACGCCCGGCTGACGAAGCCCGTCCCGCAGCCGTATTCGAGCACCGTCTTGCCCGCCAGCGGCGCCACCTGCTCGATCCACGGGATCAGGTGGTCGGCGGCGGCATCGAAGCGACCGTCCGTGTCGACCACGCCCGGCATCAGCTCGGTGCCCACGGCTGGGGAGCTTAGACCGGATCCACCGAGAATCGTCGACGAATCATGTCGCGGGCGCGGTCCACGGTCGATCGGCGGCGCACCGACTCACGTGGACCCTTTGGAAGCCGCCGAGTGGCTGGGTCGTGATCCGCGGCGGGGAGTCGCCGCCAGGCTCGGCGGATCCGGGCGCAGGGGCACGCGGACTATCATGGCCCGCCCGGCGGTGAGCACCGACCGCGCACCCGCGATCCAGGCGGAGGACCTTGGAGATCTTCGACGACGCTGATTGGCAGATGTCCGGCGGCGAGCGCGCGGCGCTCGAGGGCGTCCTCACCCAGTGCCGCCCCGCCCTGGCCGTCGAGGTCGGAACCGCCGAGGGCGGCAGCCTCGCCCGCCTCGCCGCCCACGCCGCCGAGGTCCACTCGTTCGACTTCGTCCGGCCCCAGTTCGCCGACGAGCTCCCCGCCAACGTGACCTTCCACACCGGCGACCCGCACGAGCTCCTGCCCGCCGCCCTGGTCGAGCTCGCCGACAGCGGGCGCAACGTCGACTTCGTGCTGCTCGACGGCGACAGCTCGCCCGACGGCGCCCGCCGCGACCTCGAGGTTCTGCTCAACTCGCCGGCCCTCACGAGCACGGTGATCCTCGTCCACCAGGTCACGGGCGAGCGGGTCCGCCGCGGTCTCGACGCCGTCCGCTTTCCCGCCTGGCCCAAGGTGGTGTTCGTCGACCTCGATTTCGTCCCCGGCTGCATGCTCGCCGAGGAGCGCCTCCGCCACCGGCTGGCCGGCGGCCTCGCCCTCGTCCTCGTCGACGCCGCCCGCCTGCGCTACCACACCGCCTCGGTCGTCGCCGAGCGCTGCTACTCGACGACGCAGCTGCTGGCCGACGTCCGCGACCTCGTCATCGCCCGGGAACGGGGCGGCGACCAACATCCCGCTCCGAAAATGGACCAATCCGACACCCGCGTGATCGATGGGCTTCGGCGCGAGCTCGCGGAGACCGAGCATGAGCTCCAGCGCCTGCGCAGCGTCGCCCGCCACCACGAGGAGCTCTGGCGGTCGCTGATGGACTCCTGGAGCTGGCGGATCACCACGCCGATCCGGCTCGCCAAGCAGCGGGTCCGCGGCGGCTGATGCGACGGCCCCGGTTCGCCCTCGTCTCGCGCGAGGTGTTTCCCTTCGGCGGCGGCGGGATCGGCTTCTACGTGAGCTCGGCCGCGCAGCTGCTCGCCTCGATCGGCGAGGTCAAGGTTTTCACCACCAGCGCCCACCGCCCGCGCTACGAGGACCTCCGCGCCGCCGGCGACCCCCGCGTCCCGCCCTACGACATCGAGATCGTCTTCGTCGACGAGGTCGCGCCCGAGGAGGTCGGCGGCTTCTACAACGTCGTCCACCTCTACAGCGCCCGCGTGCTCGACGCCCTGCGCCGTACCTACCGCGACCGCGGACCCGACCTGATCGAGTTCTCCGACTACCTCGGCGAGGGGGCCGTCACCGTCCAGGCCCGGCGCGGCGGCGATCCCATGCTCGCCGAGACCAAGGTCGGGATCCGCCTCCACACCAGCGCCGAGGTCTGCGCCGTGCTCGACGGCGGCGTCGGCCACGACTTCGCCAGCCGGGCCACCTGCGCGCTCGAGCGGCTCGCCCTCCGCGACGCCGACGTCCTGATCTGGCAGGGAGGCGACACCCTGGCCAGCTACCGGCGCTTCTACGGCGCTGAGGAGCTCGCTCCGCCCCACCGCATCCGCTACCCCTTCGCCCGGTGGCGCGACGCCGGCCGGCCCGAGGAGCCCCGCGACCCGGCCGACCCCCTCCGGCTGCTCTACCTCGGCCGCCTCGAGCGGCGCAAGGGCACCCAGAACCTCCTCCGCGCGCTGACCTCGATCGACAGCCGGCACGTCGAGCTCACGCTCGTCGGCGGCGACACCGACACCGCCCCGCTCGGCACCTCGATGGGGAGCACGCTCGCGCTGATGGCGGCCGACGACCCCCGGATCACCTTCGTCCCGTCGCTCCCGCTCGAGAACCTCCATGCGCTGCTGCTCGAGTCCGACATCGTCGTCCTCCCCTCGCTCTGGGAGGCCTGGCCCTACGTCGCGCTCGAGGCCCTCAAGGCCAACCGCCCGATCATCGCCACCCCGGTCGGCGGCTTCGTCGAGATCGTCCGCCCCGGCGCGGCCGGCTGGCTGACCGAGGACACGACGGCCGAGGCGCTGGCCGTCGTCATCGAGCGCCTCGTCTTCAACCGGGAGGAGGTCGAGCGCCTCCGCCTCGAGGGGCTCCCGGCCGGCACCTTCGCCGACCTCGTCGACCCCGAGGAGATCATCGCCGGCTACCGCGACCTGCTCGACGCCCCCGGTCGCTGGGCGGTGCGCCCGCCGTCGGCGCCCGGACCGCGGGTGGCGCCGGCCAAGCCGCCCGCCGTCTCGATCGTCATCCCCTACCACGGCCTCGCCGACCACGTCGCCGACACCGTCGCCTCCGCCTTCGATCAGACCCATCGCCCAACCGAGGTGATCGTCGTCAACGACGGCTCCTTCGCCGAGGACGACTGGATCCTCGCCGAGCTCGCCGCCGAGTACCCGCTGACCGTCCTCTCCCAGCCGAACTCCGGTCTCGGCGCGGCGCGCAACTTCGGCATCGTCCAGTCGCGCGGCCGCTACGTCCTCCCGCTTGACGCCGACAACGTGCTCGAGCCGACCTTCGTCGAACGCACCGCCGCCCTGCTCGAGGGCGACCCGACCGTCGCGTTTGCGACCTCGTGGTCGCGCTACATCGACGAGCACGGAGATCTCCTCGACGGACCCAACCTCGGCTTTCAGCCGATCGGCAACCGCTCGTCGATGATCGAGACCGACAACGTCGCCGGCGACGCCGTCGCCCTGATGCGGCGCTGGCTGTTCGACCGCGGCTACGAGTACAGCGCGGACCTGACGAGCTACGAGGACTGGGATCTCTACGCCCGCCTCGCCCGGGCCGGCCACTTCGGCGTGGTCATCCCCGAGCGGCTCTTTCGCTACCGGGTGCGCGAGAATTCGATGATCCGCCAGCTGGGGTTCCCCCACACGGCCAGGCTCCGCGAGGAGATGGCCGCCGGCGCGCGCGAGAGAGAGGTGAGATGGGAGTTCAGGAACGACTGACGCTGCAGGCGGTCGCCGAGCCGACGCTGATCGCCGCCGAGCACATCCACCGCTACGAGTTCGCCGCGGCGCTCTGCCACGGCCTGCGGGTGCTCGACCTCTGCTGCGGGAGCGGCTACGGCGCGGAGATCCTCGCGACCTCGGCCGCGGCGGTCCACGGCGTCGACTACGACGCCGCGACGATCGACCTCGCCGCGGACACCGTCGGCCGCGCCGTTGCGATCACCTTCGAGGTGTCCGACGCGACCGCCTTCCTCCGCCGCGACCTGCGCGACCGCTTCGACGCGATCGTCTGCTTCGAGGGTCTCGAGCACCTGCCCGAGCTCGAGACGCCGCTCCGCGAGCTCCGCCGCCACGCCGCCGACGGACTCGCGGTGATCGCCTCGGTTCCCAACAGCCGCGGCCTCGACGAGGACAACGAGTTCCACCACAGCCAGTTCGGCTACCCCGAGGCCACCGCCGCCTTCGAGGCCTTCCCCGGCGCGGTGCTCGTCCACCAGTACCTGGCCGAGGGCTCGCTGATCGTCGTCGACGGCGCCGGCGAATTCGACGCCCGCCTACATGGGCTCGAGCGCGCCGAGCCGCCCTACGCGAACCACTTCCTCCTGGTGGCCGGCCTCCCCGCCGAGCGCCTCGCCGCCGCCCACCGCGCCCACATCCAGCTCGCCGTCGCGCCCAACTACAACCGCTACATGCGCGGCCTCGAGCGAGCCAACACGGAGCTGCGCCGGCGCAACAACCTGCTCACCCGCGGGCTCCTCGGCAAGGGCGACTCGGCGGCTGCCTCCTACGTCAAGCGCACGGAGGAGCGCCTCGCCGAGCTGCCGCGCTGCCAAGCGGAGATCGCCGCCCAGCAGCAGGAGCTCGACAGCCGAGCCCGCCGGATCCTCCACCTCGAGCAGCAGATCGAGGACGAGCGCCGAGAACCACCTCGTCCCCCCGGCGGAGCCGGGTCGCTGGCGCGCCTGGCGCGCCGGCTGCTCCGCTGACGCGACGCCGCGTCGCGCGCTCCGTGGCGAAGGCGCCCGGTCACCACCCGAGTCCCACCGGCGCGACTGCCGGTGCGAACACCCGGAGGCTCGCGGATGATCTGACGGCCGGAGCCTGTCTGGTCCCGGCGGAGGGCCGGGACCGCAGCAAGCAGCAGGGGGGCATCGGGGCTCGGGCGAGCGCCCGACGCCCGTTTGTTCGCTCGTAGAGGGAACGAACGAAGCTGTAGCCGCCGGCATCCGCCGCGAGCTCAAAACCGGAAATTGTCGTGGCACGAGTCTCCTTGCCCAGTCCTACCGACACGAAGTACGGCGGCCGGTAAGCCGCCGTCCGAGCCCAGCGCCCCCCTTCGTTTCGCCGGCCGACCGGTTGGGTAGCCTCGCCGCCATGTCCCGACCGCACGATCGTGGCGACCGGGACTGCGAGCCACGATGAGCGACGCACCCGAACCGCACGAGATCTTTCAACGGATGCGCGAGGAGGGCGCGGACCGCCTGGCCCGTACACGCCTCGAGCTGGCCGCCTCGTCGCTGGTGGCCGGCTTCGACGTCGTCTTCGGCGTGATCGCCCTGGCCGCGGCCGACGCTTCGGTGACGCCGCATTTCGGCGCTCAGGCCGGGCACCTGGCCGGCGCCTTCGCCTTCGGCATCGCCTTCATCTTCATCGCCATCGGCCGCTCGGAGCTGTTCACCGAGAACTTCATGGTGCCGGTGACCGGACTCCAGAAGGGCATCGCCTCCAAGCTGAAGCTCGCCCAGCTCTGGACCGTCTCCCCCGTCTTCAACATCATCGGCGGCTCGATCCTGATCCTGATCGTCACCACGCACCAGGTGCTGCCGACCGGATCGAGCAAGACCCTCAACACGATCGCCTCCCGTTTCGCTCACTACGACGTGACCACCGCGTTCGCCAGCGCGATCGTCGGCGGGGCCCTGATCACCCTGATGACCTGGCTGATCGAGGGCAGCCGGACTCCCGGCGGGCGCGTGCTGGTGGCCTGGATCGCCGGCGGCCTCCTCGCCCTCGGCTCCTTCGACCACGTGATCGTCGTGACGCTCGAGATGATCTTCGGCATCCGCTTCGGCGCTCCCGGGGTCGACTGGCTCGCCGTCGCCCAGAACTTCGGCATCGCCGTCGCCGGCAACATGCTCGGCGGCCTGGGCTTCGTCACGCTCACCCGCACCAGTCAGGCGATCGGCTCCAAGGACAGCGACGACTCGATCGAGGACGGGCCGCCCGCGGCTGCCTAGTGCAGCCGCCGCAGAACGTAGACGTCCTGGTTGCCCTCGACGCCGCCCGGCATGAAGTGCACGACCTGCCAGCGCCGGCCGATATGGCTGAGCAGCCACTCCGGCGTGAAGAAGGCCCCGCCCCACTCGGGATGGACGACCCCCCAGTCGCCGGTCGGTCCGAACTCGGCGGCGAACCAGAACCCGTCGGTGTGCAGCGCCCTGACGATCTCGAGCAGCTGGGCGGCCGGCCGCGAGCAGTGCTCGGCGTGGTAGGCGACCGACTGCGGACCGTGGGTGGTGAGGACGAGGTGCCCGCCGGCGCGCACCACCCGGGCCATCTCCTCGAGCCAGCGGAGCGCCGCGCCGCGGTCGTAATGGGACCAGACGGAGATCGCAAAGGCGAGGTCGAAGGCACCGTCGCCGCTCTCCAGCGGCGGCTCGAGCGGGCTGACGAAGAAGTCGATCCCCGGCAGGTTCTCCCGCGCCCAGGCGATCGCCGGCGCGTTCGGATCGCACGCCGACCACGACGCCGCCGGATGAGCGGCGGCCAGCACCCTGACGACCCGACCTGACGACGCCCCGAAGTCGAGACCGTCGCGGACGTCCCAGAGATCGACGGCGGCGGCGCGCAGGGCCTCGGCGACGAGGTCGGCGTCGCGGTAGCCGCCTCCGGCCGCGAGCACGTCGCGCGCCATCGCGTGCACCCCCTCGGGCGGCATCGCCGAACGCAGGCCGGTGCGCTCGAGGACTCCCGGCACACCATGGTGGACGCCGTAGGCGAGCGTCAGCGCCTGGCGATTCTCCGGGGGCCAGCCGTGCCACTTCTCGCGCTCCGCCGGCGTCAGCGCCGACTCGACGGCCGCGACGTCGGCTTCCTCCAGGCGGGCGAAGAGTCGCTCGCTGACCGGCTCGGCCTCCACCGTCAGCGGCGGCCGCGCCCGCCCCAGGGCGAAGGGCTCGAGCTGCTCGGCCCCGCCCCGGCGGGCCAGGGGCCGGGCGCCGTGACCCCGCGCACCGGAGGCGGCCAGGGCGGGCGCCGACGGCTCGTGGCCGTCCTCGCGCCGGCGCAGCGCCAGGCGCAGCTCGCGCTCGACCTGGCCGGCCGCCGCCGCCCACGAGTTGTCCGCCACGAAGGCGATGCCCTGCGCGGCACGGCGCCGTCGGAGCCCCTCGTCGACCAGGAGCCCCTCGAGCGCCCCGGTCAGCGCGTCGACGTCGAACGGGACGAGCGTGACCGGCCCGTCGCCGCCGAAGACCGACTCGGCGCTCGCGCCCAACAGGTCGATGCAGGGCAGGCCGCACGCGAGCATCTCCTGGGGAATCAGCGAGTAGTTGGTCAGCGACAGGCAGAGCCCGACGGTAGCCTCGTTGAACGTCCGCGCCAGCTGCTCGGGGCTCGCCACGCCGAGGTGCTCGTAAGGGAAGGAGGTGGCGATCGGGCGGTTCTCGCCGAACATCACGATGCGGACGTCGGGGCGCCTGTCGTGGAGCTCGGCGAGCGCCAGCAGGCCGAGCGCCACCGCCCGCCGGCCGGTCACCGCCCGGGCGTAGAAGACGACCGTGTCCGGCCGACGCGCCAGCCCCGTCGGCCGGTAGACCGCGTGGTCGACCCCGTACTGGAAGCTCCCGCCGACGCCCCCGTAGCGCTCGGTGTAGAGCTCGGCCAGCCACGGGCTCCCGCTGATGCCGTGGAGCCCCATCCGATAGGTCAGCTCGGCCCACCGCGACTCGACCGAGGTCGCGTAGAACTCCGGCTCGTGGTCGTTGATCAGGTAGGCCCGCGCCCGCACGCCGCCCTGGGCGAGAGCGGCGTAGACGGTCTGCCAGCTGGTCGCCACCGCGACGTCCGCCCCCCGCCAGTCGGCGAAGCCCTTGTGCAGAGGCGCCCGCACCGGGGCGAAGTTCTCGACGATCGTCCGGCGCATCACCGCCGGCCACTCGTTGGCCCGCTCGCCGAACGGGTCGAACACCCAGATCGAGCACGTGTTCCCCCGCAGCTCGAGCTGGTAGATCAACTGGAAGATGATGTTGTGACCCCCCGAGCCGATCCCGAACGGCGGGATCACGAAGGCCAGGTGGAGGCACTCCCGCACGCTCATGCCGGGGACGGGAGCACGCAGCGGGGCGGCGCCCTCCCGGAAGAGGCGGGCGATCGGGTCGTACTCGTGGCCGGCGCTGGCCGCCGCGACGTGGACCCCGGGCGGCGGGCCGTCGGCGGCCGGGGTCGACGGCGCGCCGACCACCCGCCCCTCGAGCGAGAGCCGCCGCTGGAGCGCCGGCGGCAGCGGGCCGGCGCGGGAGCCGAAAGCCAAGGACACCCTGCGCCCGCCGTGGTGTCCGACCGCCCGGACGCCCCAACACGCCCCCGCCGCCGGGGAATGGGATCGCTCGG
>JBPCNA010000262.1:0-16665 GCA_051001735.1 Solirubrobacteraceae bacterium | reverse complement strand
CGGCGAGGCGATCGGGGCGGGCGAGCTCGAGCTCGGCGGCGGCGTGCGCCTGCACTCGGCCTTCCTGCGCTGGCACTACGCCGGCCGGGTCGCGGCCGGGCGCTACGACATCGTGCTCGCCGCCGATTAGCCCTGGGAGAGGATGACCACGGAGTAGGCGCCGAGGCCGACGTCGACGCTGCACGGCTGCCCGTCGGCGCCGTCCGGGCGGGCGGGCGCGTCGAGGCTCTCCTGCCCACCGAAGGAGGGGTCGTAGCCCGGCCAGTCGCTGTTGAAGCGAACCCGCCAGGTGCCGCCCGAGGGGGCCCCGACCGTGTATCGGTGGTAGCTCCGGGAGCCGAAGTTGGCGAGGACGAGAACGTCGTCGCCAAGCCCGCCGACGTCCCAGCGGTGGAAGGCGACGACCTTGTCGGCGTGGTTGACGTGGTGGACGGCGACCCCGCCGCCGCGAAGCCCGCGGGTGTTGCCCGACCAGTTGCGGCGCAGCCGGATCACGTCGCGGTGCAGCTCGACGATACCGGCGTTCTCCTCGGCCCGGACCCAGTCGAGGGGATGGTCGTCGCTGAACCACAGGGGCTCGAGGAACTCCTGGCCCTGGAAGAGCATCGGGATCCCCGGCGTGGTGAGGACGATCGCCGCGCCGAGCGTCGCGCGCTTGCGCGACCAGAAGCTGGCGGGCTCGGCGGGGTCGATCTGGGTCGGCACCCGCGTACCGCCGTTGGCGTCGGCGTCGTGCGACTCGGTGAAGACGACGCGCGCGAACGCCCGGTCGCCGTAGCGGCGGGCGATCAGGCCGGCGACCGTGCCCATGTCGCGGCCGGCGTCGTCGGGAGCGGCGAGGACGCCGCGGAGCAGCCGGACGAAGTCGGGGTCCCACTGCGCGTCGAAGCCTGCCCCGCCGCCGGCCGTGGCCCGGGTCAGCCAATCGTTGTTCTGCATGTCCTCGGCGATCGTGAGCTTCCACGACTCGCGGGCGTTGACGTCGTCATTGATGTCCGCCAGCAGCCGCCAGCCGTCGGGGATGTCCTCTGAGGGATCACCGCCGCCGTCGATGTTGCGAATCGCCGCGGTGGCGTCGAAGCGGAGCCCGTCCAGGCGGTAGTGGTCGAGCCAGGCCTGGGCGTTGTCGCGGAGGTACTGCCGGACCTCGGCGCGGCCGTAGTCGGGGCGCGTGTCGCCCCACGAGGTGCGGCTCCGCGGCGGCCCGTAGAAGTAGATCCCGCCGGGTGCGCCGGACGGGGAGCCGTCGAACGCCCAGAGGTCGTTGTCGCTCGGTCCGAGGTGGTTGTAGACGACGTCGAGCACCACGGCAATGCCGAGCGCGTGGGCGGCGGCGACGAACTGCTTGAGCGCCTCGGGTCCGCCGTAGGCCGACTCGACCGCGAAGGGGAGCCCGGGGTTGTAGCCCCAGGACGAGTCGCCGGCGAACTCGGCGACCGGCATCAGCTCGACGGCGTTGACCCCGAGGTCGTGCAGGTAGGGCAGCTTGGCGGCGGCGTCCAGCAGGGTGCCGACGTTGTGGCCGGTCGGCCGGTTGAAGCTGCCGACGTGGAGTTCGTAGATGACGAGTTCCGTCCACCCCGGTGTGCGGTAGCCGTCGGCGGGCCAGGCGAAGTCATCCTGGTCGTAGACGATCGACTCGCCGACGGAGTTGGTGACGCGCCAGGCGCGGGGGTCGAGGCGCTTCACTTCGCCGTCGAGCCCGGTCACCGCGTAGTGGTACTCGTCGCCGACGAGCGCCCCGTCGACGTCACCCGACCAGAGACCGCCGTCCTCCTGCGCGAGCATCGCGGTGCCGGCGGTCCGGACGACGCCCGCCGCGGTGGCGTTGGGCGCCCACACGCGGAACGTCACACCGCCCGGGTAGGGAGTCGACCCCCACCCCGGCCGCGTCGACGGCGCTGACACGGTCACGCGCCGAACGGTAGCGCACCCCTCAATGCGCCGGACGGCGCAGAAGGCCCGTGAAGTCAGCCACCGGTCCGAGGTGCGCGAGCTTGTCCGGGTTGACGATCGAGCTGACCGCCTGCACCCGCCCGTCGGCGATCTCGAGCGCGATCACGCTGATCAGATGCCGGCCGCCGTCGAAGAGGAGCGCACCCGGCTGGCCGTTGACCCAGGCGCGCTGAACGCTCGCGCCGGGCAGGCGCGCCCCGACCCGGGCCCAGGCCAGGAGCGTCCGGGCGACGCGACCGCGGCCGTGGAGCGAGCGGGCGAGGGCGGGCACCTTGCCGCCGCCGTCGCCGTGAAGCGCGACGTCGTCGGCCAGCAGCGCCTCGAGCGCCCCGAGGTCGCCGTCCTCGGTGGCGGCGAAGAAGCGCTCGGCGAGCGCGTCGCGCCGCTCGGGCGCGACCTCGAAGCGGGGCCGGCGCTCCTCGACGTGCCGGCGGGCCCGGGCGGCGAGCTGGCGGACGTTGTCCTCACGCTTGCCGATGATCGCGGCGATCTCCTCGTATTCGTAGCCGAACACGTCGCGCAGGAGGAGCGCCGCCCGCTGCTCGGGCGAGAGGCTCTCGAGCAGGACGAGGAAGGCGATCGAAAGCGACTCGGTCAGCTCGGCCCGGGCCGCCGGGTCGTCGCTCGGCGTGGTCACCAGCGGCTCGGGCAGCCACTCGCCGACGTAGCTCTCGCGCCGCGTCCGCGCCGAGCGCAGCTGGTCGATCGCCAGGCGCGTGGCCACAGTCGCCACATAGGCCCGCGGCGACTTGAGCTCCTCACCGGCGGCGAGTGCCCGGTGGACGCGGAGCAGGGCCTCCTGGACGACGTCCTCCGCCTCGGCGACGCTGCCGAGCATCCGGTAGGCGATTGCGAACGCCGAGGGGCGGAGCTCGTCGAGCAGCCGCTCGTGGGCGTCGGTCATGCGGCGTCCCCGGCGAAGCCGTCGCGCCAGCTGGGGTGTCCGGGCATCCAGCCGAGCTCGCGCTTGGCCTTGGCGTTGGAGGCTCCTCTCACCTCGGTCATCATGACCGCCGCCACCTCGCCGGCGAGCAGCCGGCCGACCCATCGCGGCACGTGCCGGGGCAGCCGCCCGCCGGCGGCGGCGGCGACCGCGGGCAGCCAGTCGGCGACCGCAGCCGGTTCGTCGTCGACGATGTTGTAGATCCCCGGCCGCCCGCGCCGGATCGCGGCCACCGTGGCGTCGGCGGCGTCCTCGACGTGGATGAACGACCAGACGCCGGCGCCGTCGCCGACCACCGGGAAGCGCCGCTTGCGGATCAGCGCCAGCTGCTCGCCATCGGGTCCGAGCGACGTGCCCGGGCCGTAGAAGCCGCCGTAACGGAGTACGAGGCCTTCGGCCCAGTCGGCTCCGGTGACGGCCTGCTCGAGGTGGCAGATCGCGTCGAACGTCCGGCGCATGGCCTCCGGCGGCGAGGGATCGAGGGGGTCGTCCTCGGTCTTCACCGGTCCGCCGAGGCGGGCGAAGGGCCACCCGGCGAAGCTCTGGGCCACGATCCGGCGCGCGCCGACCGCCCGCCCGGCGGCCAGGAGATGGTCGGTGGCCTCGGTCCGCAGGCGGTTGGTCAGGGCGAAGTCGCGATCGAAGTGGCGCGGGTCGAGCGACCCGGCCAGCGCCGTCAGCTGGTGGACGATCACCTCGGGCTGCGCCTCGGCGACCACCCGGGCCACCGCCTCGGGGTCGAGCGCATCGGCCACCGCGGCGACCGCGCCCAGGGCGCGCACGGCGTCGCGCTTGTCGGGGCTCCGCGTCATGCCGACCACCTCGTGGCCGCTCGCGACGAGACGGGGGACGAGCTCCCGCCCGAGGACGCCCGAGGCGCCGGCTACCAGGACCTTCATGAGATCTCCTCTCGTGGCTTTACCGGTGTGACGAGATCCGTCGGCGGCCTGTGACACCACTCCAATGATGGAACCCACGACGCCCGGCTGCCGGTCGACCCGGCGGTCCCCGGCGTGAGCGCCCCCAGGGACGACCGCCCGGGTCATCCCCGGAGCCTCGTCGCGCCGCCCGGGCGGCCCGACGACTCCGCCGCTCCGCCGGCTGGGAGGAGTGGGGGTTCGGGCGGCCGCTAGTGGTCTGTCTCCCCAGCGTCTCGGCGTCCGGCGGCGTCTGGGCGCGCCTGGCGCCAGGTCCCGCCCAGCGGCTCGCCAGACCCTCAAGTCATCTGTGGACAGACCACTAGATCCAGGCGGCGAGGCGACCGTCGTGGTCGGCGGCCCGGAGTTCGTTCAGGCCGCCGAGCGGCTCGCCGTCGACGATGATCTGCGGGAAGCTGTCGAGGCCGGTGACGGCGGCCAGGTCGGCTTGGAGCTCGGCGTCGCCGGCGAGGTCGACCTCCTCGAAGCTCACCCCCCGCTTCTTGAGCAGCGAGCGGGCATGCAGGCAGAACGTGCAGGAGTCAGTCGAGAAGAGGACGACGCGGCTGGCCACCGCGAAGAGTCTACGGCGGGGCCGTCAGTTGTCGGAGCCGAGCCGGTCCCAGACGTAGAGCTCGATGCATTCGAGCGCGAGCTTCTCGGCCCGCTCGCGGGAGAGGCGGGGAAGGACGGTGCGGAGCGCCTGCTCTTCCGCGACGCCGGCGTCGAACGCCTCCTCGCCGCGGAAGCTGGCGGCGATCTTCAGGGCCTCGCGCCGGTGTTCGCCGAGGGACGGGAAGACGCTGACGAGGAAGTCCGTGTTGGCGATCGGCTGCCCGATCGTCTCGAGCGAGGCGTGCCAGGCCGCCAGCATCGAGAGATCCTGCTCGTCGAGCTCGGCGACGGCCTTGGCGTAGTGGGCGACGAGCTCGCGCTCGGGAAGATCGTCGACCCAGGCGTGCAGAACCTCGCCGACGAGCTGCCGGCGAGCCTCACGGCCGATCGATTCGGCGATCACGCGGATCGCATCCTGCGGTTCGATGAAGCAAAGCGGCATCGACTGCGCTCCCACCAGTGCGAGGACGAGTTTCCAATGCTCACTGTAGGGAGCGCGGTGGACGGATCGTGCGGCGGGGCGCTCGTCCGCCGCGCGACCCTGCCGTCTAGTGGCCCGTCAGCTTCTTACGGACGACGAAGTATCCGGGGCGCGGCGTCAAGCCCGTCGAGTCGACGAGCCCGGCATCGAAGCGGGTGCCGGAGTCCCCGCCGTACCAGTTGTAGATGTAGAGGCGGGCGATCCGGCGGTTGGAGCCGGCCAGCTTGAACATGTAGGTCAGCGCCTTGGCGGCCCGGCTCAGGCTCTGGGGGAAGGCGCCGCCGAACTTGACGAGGCCGCCGGTCTCGGTCAGCCAGACCTGCCCCCTGACCGCGGCGAGCACGGCCTTCGTTCCCGTGTTGCGCGACCGGTTGGTGTCCGAGTAGTTGTGAAGCCCCCAGATCGTCGGGAGATGCGCCTTGGCGTAGCGCTGGAACGAGCGGATGTAGGCGATCGTCGGCTTGATGTTCTGGCCGTCGAGCACGTCGAGGCCGACGATCTTGCAGCCCTTGCAGACCGAGCGCATCGCCAGGTAGTACTGGGCGGCGAGCTTGGCCGACGGGCTGTGGAAGGAGGCGCCGCCGGAGACGACGACGTTTCCGCGGTTGGCCTCGTTCCACGGCGTGTAGGCCTTGATCTCGGGGAACAGCTTGAAGAACCGCTTGATCGACTTGGTGTAGGCAGCGACCGATGGGAGGTGGGTGCCGGCGGTGCCGGGCGAGTGGTAGAACGCGATCAGCGGCTGGATGCCCTCGGATTCCGCAGCGCGCACCCACGTGGTGATCTGCGCCAGCTGGGTCGGGTTGCCGGCGACGTTGTAGGGGGCGACGAAGCGGGTGATCGACGTGTGCAGCGCCTTGAAGAACGGGCTGGCGAACATGTTGGGGTTGTTGTCGCCGATCCCGGTGACGTACGCCTGGCTTACCGCCGGCGCGGCCCCGAGCCCGGCGAGCACGACGATCGACGCGAGGATGGTTCTGCGCAGGCGCAAGAGCATGTTCCTTCCGTTCGTTGAGAGTCGCCGCAGCGCCACAGGGTAGCGCTCGCCTTGTGATCCGGGCGCAGGACGACGGACGGTCCAGCCGACGAGAGCCGGCCGCTGCTGGTGATAACCGGTCAGGCCACCGGATGTTGCGCTCGGCCTCAGACGGGGACCCGGACCCGCCCGTTGGCCAGTGGGGCCGTGAGGTAGCGGTCGACCATGCGCGCGCACTGCCGCCCCTCGTTGATCGCCCAGACGATCAGCGACTGCCCGCGGCGGGCGTCGCCGGCGGCGAACACCCCGTCGACGGAGGTCGCGTACGTCGGGGCCTTGACGTTCCCGCGCTGGTCGTGCTCGACGCCGAACTGGTCGACGACCCCGTCGTGCTCGGGATGGAGAAAGCCCATGGCCAGCAGCACGAGCTCGGCCTTGAGCTCGCTCTCGGTCCCCTCGACCGGGTGGAAGGGCGGTGCCGGCTCGGCCTCTGCGAGGTGGAGGGCGGCAACGCGACCGTCCTCGCCGGAGAAGTGGGTGGTCACCACCGAGTAGGCGCGCTCGCCCTTGCCCTCGCCCTCGGCCTCGCGCATCGCGTAGGAGAGCCGCATCTTGTTCGGCCACCGCGGCCACGGCGTCTGGTCGTCGGACCGGCGGGGCGGGGGCTCGGGGAGGAGCTCGAGCTGCGTGATCGACGCGGCGCCCTCGCGCAGGGAGTTGCCGACACAGTCGGCGCCGGTGTCCCCGCCGCCGATCACGATCACGTGCTTGCCGGCCGCGGAGATCGCACCGGCCGGCGGCGGCGCCTCGGTCGGGGCCGGACCGTGCTGGTCGGCCACCCAGCGGTTGCGGATGTAGAGGTAGTCCATCGCGAAGTGGATCCCGGCGAGGTCGCGGCCGGGGACGGGAAGGTCGCGCGGGACCCGCGAACCGATCGCCAGGACGACGGCGTCGTGGTCGGCCCGGAGCTGCTCGGCGGTCACGTCGCGGCCGACGTCGACTCCGCAGCGCAGCTCGACGCCCTCGTCGATCAGCTGCCGGACCCGGCGCTCGACGATCGTCTTCTCGATCTTGAAGTCGGGGACGCCGAAGCGCACGAGCCCGCCGGCGGCCTCGTCGCGCTCGAAGAGGACGACGCGGTGGCCGGCGCGGCGCAGCTGCTGGGCCGCGGCCATCCCGGCCGGGCCGGCGCCGACGACGGCGACGCTGCGCCCGGTCTCGCGCGGCGGGGGCGCGGCGGCGACCCAGCCCTCGTCGAAGCCGCGGTCGATGATCGCGTTCTCGATCTGCTTGATCGTGACGGCGTCGCCCTCGCGGATCTCGAGTACGCAGGCCGCCTCGCAGGGCGCCGGGCAGAGCCGGCCGGTGAACTCGGGGAAGTTGTTGGTCGCGTGCAGTTGGCGGAGCGCGTCGGCCCAGCGGTCGCGGTAGACCAGGTCGTTCCAGTCGGGGATCAGGTTGCCGAGCGGGCAGCCGCTGTGACAGAACGGGACGCCGCACTCCATGCAGCGAGCGCCCTGCTCCTGGAGCTCGGGGTCGGGACGCCGGAGCGTGAACTCGTTGTAGTCGTGGGCCCGCTCATGGGGATCGCGCTCGGGAACCGGCGCACGTTGGATGCGCAGGAACGCCCCCAACTCGCCCATCTCAGCTCCTCCGCCGGGCCGCGGAGGAGCTCACGCGGCCGCCTCGGCGAGGAGCTTCGCGGCCTGCTCGTCGAGCACGCGCCGGAAGTCGTTGGGCATCACCTTGACGAACAGGTCGAGGGTGCTCTCCCAGTCGTCGAGCAGACGGGCGGCCACGGTCGACCCGGTGCGCCGCTCGTGCTCGACGACCAGCGCCCGCAGCTCCGCCGCGTTGTCCTCGTCCATCTCCTCGAAGGAGACGATCGCCATGTTGCAGCGCTTGGCGAAGGTCCCGTCCCGGTCGAAGACGTAGGCGATGCCGCCGCTCATCCCCGCGGCGAAGTTGCGTCCGGTCGGCCCGAGCACGACCACCCGGCCGCCGGTCATGTACTCGCAGCCGTGGTCGCCGACGCCCTCGACGACGGCGAGGGCCCCGGAGTTGCGCACCGCGAAGCGCTCGCCGGCCAGGCCGCGGAAGAAGGCCCGCCCGCGCGTCGCCCCGTAGAGGACGGTGTTGCCGACGATCACGTTCTCCTCGGGCACGAAGCTGACGCCGGCCGACGGACTGACGGCGAGAATGCCACCGGAGAGGCCCTTGCCGGTGTAGTCGTTGGCGTCGCCGTTGAGCGTGAAGCTGACCCCCGGCGCCAGCCAGCCGCCGAAGCTCTGTCCGGCCGAGCCGGTGAAGTGGATCCTGATCGCCTCCTCCTCGAGGCCGTCGGCGCCGTGGAGGTCGGCGATCCGGCTGGAGAGGAGCCCGCCGACGCAGCGGTTGACGTTGCGCACCTCGGTCTCGATCTCTACCTGCTCGCCGCGCTCGATCGCCGCCTCGGCCCGCTCGATCAGCGTCCAGTCGAGGGCATCGTCGAGGACCGGCTCCTGGCCGCGGACCCGCCGCAGCGGCGTGCCCGGCGGGACGTCGGGCACGGCGAGGACGTTGGAGAGGTCGACGCCGCGGGCCTTCCAGTGCTCGATCGCCGCGTCAGCGCAGAGCAGGTCGACCCGGCCGATCAGCTCGTCCATCGTCCGCAGGCCGAGCGCGGCGAGGATCTCGCGGACCTCGAGGGCGACGAAGTGGAAGAAGTTGATCACGTGCTCGGGGGTTCCGGCGAAGCGCTTGCGGAGCTCGGGATCCTGGGTGGCGATGCCGACCGGGCAGGTGTTGAGGTGACAGGCGCGCATCATGATGCAGCCGGTGGCGATCAGCGGCGCCGTCGAGAAGCCCATCTCGTCGGCGCCGAGCATGGCGGCGATGGCGACGTCGCGGCCGGTCTTCAGCTGGCCGTCGGTCTGGACCCAGATGCGCGAGCGCAGGTCGTTGCGCAGGAGAGTCTGCTGGGTCTCGGCCAGGCCGATCTCCCAGGGGATGCCGGCCGCCTGGATCGAGGAGAGCGGCGAGGCGCCGGTGCCCCCGTCGTGGCCGGCGATCAGGACGTGGTCGGAGTTGGCCTTGGCCACGCCGGCGGCGACGGTGCCGACGCCGACCTCGGAGACGAGCTTGACGCTGATCCGAGCCGTCGGGTTCGAGCAGCGCAGATCGTAGATGAGCTGCTTGAGATCCTCGATCGAGTAGATGTCGTGGTGGGGCGGCGGCGAGATCAGGCCAACCCCGGGGGTCGAGCTCCGGATCTTGCCGATGTACTCGTCGACCTTGTGGCCGGGGAGCTGGCCGCCCTCGCCGGGCTTGGCGCCCTGGGCCATCTTGATCTGGAGCTCGTCGGCGTTGACCAGGTAGTGGATCGTCACGCCGAAGCGGCCGCTGGCCACCTGCTTGATCGCCGAGCGGCGGTTGTCGAGGAACCGCTCGGGGTCCTCGCCGCCCTCGCCGGTGTTGGACTTGCCGCCGATCTCGTTCATGGCCATGGCGAGGTTCTCGTGGGCCTCGCGGGAAAGGGAGCCGAGGCTCATCGCCCCGGTGACGAAGCGCTTGACGATCTCCGTCCACGGCTCGACCTCGTCGAGCGCCACCGGCGTCTGGTCGGTGCGGATCTTCATCAGCCCGCGGAGGGTGGCCCGGCGGGTGGCGTCGTCGTTGATCAGCTGCGAGTACTCGGCGTAGGTCTTGGCCGCGCGGGCGGGGTCCCGCTGGCGGACCGCCTGCTGGAGCAGGGCGATCGTCTCGGGGTTCCACATGTGGACCTCGCCGTCGCGCCGCCAGGCGTAGATGCCCCCTACGGGCAGCATGTCGTTCGCGACCGCCGGGTAGCCGCGACCGTGGCGGGCGAGCGTCTCGCTGGCCAGGACCTCGATCCCGATCCCGCCGATACGCGAGGCGGTGCCGGTGAAGTGCTGGTCGACGAGCGTCTTGTCGAGGCCGACGGCCTCGAAGATCTGGGCGCCGCAGTAGGAGTGGATCGTCGAGATGCCCATCTTCGAGATCGTCTTCAGGAGTCCCTTGCCGATCGCGGTGACGATGCCGGCCTCGGCCGAGGCCACCGTCGGGCGGTCGCCGTTACTGCCGGGGATGCGGCCTTCGTCGACGAGGCGGCCGACCGTCTCGAACATCAGGTAGGGGTTGATCGCGCTCGCGCCGTAGCCGATCAGCGTGGCCATGTGGTGGACCTCGCGGGGCTCGCCGGATTCGAGCACGAGCGCCGCGCGTAGGCGCGTACCCTCCCGCACGAGGTGGTGGTGGACGGCGGCGACGGCCAAGAGGGACGGGATCGCCACGCGGTCGGGGCCGACGGCGCGGTCGGAGAGGATGAGGATGTTGTCGCCGCCGGCGATCTCGTCGTGGGCCTCGGCGCAGATCCGCTGAAGTGCGGCGGCCATGCCGTCGGGGCCGTCGGCGGTCGGCCAGGTGATGTCGATCGTGTGCGACTGGAAGACGTCCCCGCCGACCTGGCGCACGGCCTCGAGCTCGTGGTTGCGGAGGATCGGCTGGTCGAGGATCAGCTTGTGGGCGTGGGAGGGGGTCTCGTCGAGGAGGTTGCCTTCGCCGCCGAGGCTCGAGGCCAGGCTCATGACGATCTGCTCGCGGATCGGGTCGATCGGCGGGTTGGTGACCTGGGCGAAGAGCTGCTTGAAGTAGCTGAAGAGGGGTGGCGACTGGTCGGAGAGGACGGCGAGGGCGGAGTCGAGGCCCATCGATCCGATCGGCTCGGCTCCGGTCGCGGCCATCGGCGCGAGCAGCACCCGGAGGTCCTCCTGCGAGTAGCCGAAGGCGAGCTGGAGCGCGGTCAAGGGCTCGGTCAGCGGCAGGCCGTCGACCTCGGGGAGGTCGTCGAAGTGGATCGTGTTCTGCTCGAACCAGTCGGCGTAGGGCTGGGCGGTGGCCACCGCGTGCTTGACCTCGTCGTCGGCGACGATGCGGCCCTGCTCGAGGTCGACGAGGAAGAGCTTGCCGGGCTGGAGGCGGCCGAGGCGCTCGATCAACTCGGGCTTCACGCCGAGCAGGCCGGCCTCGGATCCGAGCACGACGTAGCCGTCCTTGGTGACGACCCAGCGCCCGGGACGCAGGCCGTTGCGGTCGAGCGTGGCGCCGATCACTCGGCCGTCGGTGAAGGCCACGGCGGCCGGGCCGTCCCACGGCTCCATGAAGCAGGAGTGGAATGCGTAGAAGCCGACGAGGTCGGCCGGGAGGTCGTCGCGCTCGCGGTAGGCCTCGGGGATCATCATCATCGCCGCGTGGGGCAGGGACCGTCCGGCGAGCGTGAGCAGCTCGAGCACGTTGTCGAAGGTCGCCGAGTCGGAGCCGCCGGGGCGGACGAGCGGGATCACCTTCTGGAGGTCGTCGCCGAACAGCTCGGAGGCGAGCGCCGACTCGCGGGCCCGCATCCAGTTGATGTTGCCCATCAGGGTATTGATCTCGCCGTTGTGGGCGATCATCCGGTAGGGATGGGCGAGCTCCCAGCTCGGGAAGGTGTTGGTCGAGAAGCGCGAGTGGACGAGGGCCATCGCGCTCTCGAAGCGCTCGTCGACGATGTCACGATAGAAGTCGCAGACCTGGTAGGCGATCAGCATGCCCTTGTAGACGATCGTCCGCGACGAGCAGCTGACGAGGTAGCAGCGCGCGCCGGCAGCGAGCTCGGTCAGGCGTCGGATCACGTAGAGCTTGCGCTCGAAGGCGTCCTGGTCGCACTGTTCGGGGCCGTCGCCGGCCCCGATGAAGAGCTGGCGGATCACGGGCCGCGAGGCGTCGGCGGTGGCGCCGATCGCCGCGGGATCGACCGGCACCTCACGCCAGCCGAGGACGTGCTGGCCCTCGGCGCGGACGTTGCCCTCGAGCATCGCCAGCAGCTCGCCGCGCTCGTCGGCGTCGTCGGGAAGGAAGCACATGGCGACGCCGTAACGCCCGGCCTCGGGGAGCTGGAAGTCGAGGACGGCCCGGAAGAAGCGGTCGGGCATCTGGACGAGCATGCCGGCGCCGTCGCCGGTCTTCGGGTCGGCCCCGGCGGCGCCCCGGTGCTCGAGGTTGATCAGGGCTCGCATGCCGCGACGGATGACCTCGTGGGTCGGCTGGTTGTCGAGACGGGCGACCAGCGCGACGCCGCAGGCGTCATGCTCGTTGCGCGCGTCGTAGAGGCCGGCGGCCGGCTCTGTGATCCTGGTCATACGAGCTCCCGATGGGGCGGCGCGCCCGCGACCGTTGCGGACGCCGAGGCAAGAGGGCCAAGCGTAGCAGCGGGAACCGTGCAAACGGGACCCGGCGACCGGCCGGAGGAGCCCGCATTTGCCGCGGTGGACCCCTTTGGAAGCCGCCGATTGGCGCTGGGCCGTGATCCACGGCGGGGAGTCGCGGCAAGGCTCGGTGGATCCAGCCTCAGGGGGCGAGCAGCTGTGCGGTGGGCGCTACGCCGCCGGCGGCGGGCAGGGGCCGGACGACGACCGGGGCGGGCGAGCGGAGGTGGATCAGGCGAAAGCCGCGGTAGTCGACCTCGGCGACCGGCCGCAGAGCCGGGTCCCAGACTCCGGTGACCTCGGAACCGGGAACGGGATTCAGAGCGCGCTGCCCGGCGGCCCGGAGAGGCTCCACCATCACCCAGAGATCGGCCGTGCGGACGGGGGCCGCGAGCGGCGAGCGTTGCATGTAGCGCCCGGCGACATCGAGCTCGACGGCCGGGATCACGGCGACGGGGGCGCCGCCGGCCTGAGCGCGGATGCGCCCGCTCGCCCCGCGCCAGTCGGTCGACCCCTGGTAGTGCCAGTCGCCGAGGACGGTGACCACCGCCGCCAGGCAGGTCGCGCTGTAGGCCAGCAGCGGGAGACCTCGGAGGCGGGTCAGGCCGTAGGCGGCGAGCGGCGCCAGGCAGATCCAGACGGCGGCGACGTTGCGCGGGAGGAGGTGGTCGTCGATCCCGGTGACCGCCGTGACGATCGGGAGGCCGGCGGCGATCAGGGCGATCGCGGCGAGCGCCTGGGCGCCGGGGGAGCGGCGGAGGCGGGCGGCGGAGAAGGCGGCGGCGACGACGACGAGGAGGATCCCGGCGCCCTCGAGCCAGGCGTGGGGGACATTGAGCCCCATGGCAAACTGGCGCGGTATCGCCTCGAGGCGGCCGGCGAGCGGCTGGGCGGCGATGAACGCGGTCCGGCCGGTGTGCGCGTTCTGCGAGCGGAAGAGCGCCTCGAGCGGGGCGGCGGCCGCGGCGGCCAGGGCCAGGGCCCCGACCAGCCGGATCCTGGCGTGCGGGAGCCTGACCAAGAGGACGGCCGCCTCGCCGATCAGGAGGAAGACGGTGAAGTAGTGGGTCCAGAGGCAGCCGGCCGCCGCCAGCGCCCAGAGCAACCACCGGCGCGGGGTCGGCCGCTCGAGGACGGCGCCGAGGGCCCACACCGAGAGGGTGGCGAGAAGGACGAGGAGGGCGTAGGACCGGGCATAGATCGAGTAGACGACGAGCAGCGGGCTGACGGCCGAGAGCCAGGCGACGGCGAGGGCGAGCCGCGGGGTCACGAAGCGGCGGGCGGCGAGGAAGGCGGCCGGGATCGTGGCCACGCCGGCCAGCAGCGACGTCGTGCGCAGTGCGGTCTCGGTGTCGCTCCCGGTGAGGTGGACCCAGCACCAGGTCAGCAGGTAGTAGAGCGGCGGCGTCGACTCGGTCGCGTCGACCGCGTTCCAGACGCCGGCGGCCGTCGGGTGGCCGATGACCGACGCCGTGAACACCTCCTCGTAGCCGAGGCTCTGGTCGGCGACGAAGGCCGCCCGGAGGGCGAAGCCGACGGCCGTCGCGGCGGCCAGGGCCGCCCAGATCAGGAGCGGCGGCGGCAGCGTCCGCGACTGATCCTCCGACGAGGTGAGCTCGCCGGAGGCCACGTCGAGCCCGACCACATGGGCGGCCGGTCGCGGCCGCTTCGGCTCGGGGCGGGCGGCGCCGGCGATCGACGCGACCTCAGCCGCGCTCGGCCGCCGTCTTGCGCGCCGCCGGGGCCTTCTTCGCCGGGGCGGAGTCGGCGGCTTTGCGCGGGCGCTTGGGACCGGCGCCGGTGCGCTTCTTGACCTCTTCGAGGCTGGCCTGGAGGGCGCTCATCAGATCAGCTCCGTCGACCCGCTCCTCGGCGGCCTGGGGCTGGAGGACGATCTCCTCGCCGCTGGCCTTGCGGTCGATCAGGGCGAGGACCTGCTCGCGGTACTCATCATGGTACTTCTCGGGCTCGAACGGTCCGGTCAGCGACTCGATCAGCTGCTTGGCCACGGCGAGCTCCCGGTCGCTGGTGGCGACCTCGCCATCGAGCTCGGCGAAGCGGTCGGGGGGGACGATCTCGTCGGCGAAGACCATCGTCTCGAGCGTCATCACGCCGTCGCCGGCGCGGATCGCCACGAGATGCTCCTTCGAGCGGAGGACGAGCCGGCCGAGGGCCACCCGCTCGGTCTCTCTCATCGCCTCGAGCAGGAGGCGGTAGGGCTTGACGCCACGTTCGTCGGGCACGAGGTAATAGGGGTGGTCGAAGAAGATCGGGTCGATCTCGGCGAGAGCGACGAAGTCCTCGATCTCGATCGTCCGAGCCCGCTTGGGCTGGAGCGAGGCGAGCTCCTCGGGCTCGATCACCACATAGCGGTCGGGCGCGATCTCGTAGCCCTTGACGATGTCGGAGTAGGCGACCTCCTCGCCGTCGGCCGGGCAGACGCGCTTCTGCTGGATGCGGACCCCGTCGGCGGCGTGGAGCTGATGGAAGTGGACGCCCTTGGCCGAGACGGCGGCGTAGAGCTTGACCGGCACGCTGACCAGCCCGAAACTGATCGCCCCCGTCCAGATCGCCCGCGGCATGACCTTTAGTATTCCACGCGCCGCGCGGCCCTAGCCCTCGTGCACGGCCACTTGCCGGAGCGTGTGCTCCTCATCCCACGAGCAGAGGCGAGCCCGGCCGGGGCACGTCGCGCAGAGGGCGCGGCGGGGCTGCGGGGATACGACGAAGCTTCCGGCGAGGAGCGGAGCGGCCAGCGCCTCGAGGCCGAGCTCGAGGCCGGGGGCGTCGGCGGCGGCGTAGCGCATGGAGACCGTCTCGTCGGGCCGTCGCAGGAAGGAGTAGGCGACCTCGACGGCCGGTGCCCCGGTGCGGAGTGCGGCGAGGGCGTAGATCCGCCGCTGGACCTCGTAGTCGGAGGCCACCCGCCGCGTCAGGTCGGCGTCGACGTCGAGCCGGTCCGTCTTGTAGTCGACGACCAGGAGGGTGCCGTCCGCTTCGTGGCCGAGGACGTCGATGTAGCCGCCGACGAGGAGCTCGCCGACGGTGAGCGCGAAGCTCGCCTCCCGGATCACCGTGGTCGACCGGGCGAGGCGGCGGCAGAGCGGGCTCCGCCCGAAGGCGGCGACCAGCCCGGCGATCGCCTCGACCTCGCCCCCGTCGAGGTCCTCCGCGTCGGTCGCGCCCCGGACGGCCGCCGCGGCGGGAGCCACGGGCCGGGCGAAGTCGAGGCGCTCGAGCAGCGCGTGGACGATCCGCCCCCGCCGGGCGGCGTCGAGACCGTCCCGGTCCGCGGGGTCCTCGCCGGGCGCGGCCGGGGCGGGCACCTCGGCCAGCCCGAGCACCCGCCGGAGGTAGTAGCCGTAGCCGCAGCGGGCATGGTCGACGAGCGAGCTGTAGCTGACCGACGTCGGAGGCGGCGGCGCCGCGCGCGCGAGCCCGAGCGGCGCGAACTCGCGTTTCGGGGGCGGCGACGTTCCCGCCAGAGGGTCAGCCGCGAGGGCGGGCGGATCGACCCCATGCTCCGGGGCGGCAGGAGCGGGCGGCGCCGGGGCGGGCGCGAGCTCGCGTTTCGCGGGCGGCGTCGGCAGTCCGGAGAGATCCCAGCCGCCCAGATCCGGGTCGAACAGGGATTCCTGAACCGCCCGTGGAGAGCCGGCGGCGACGCTCGGACCGGCCAGCGCGATCGCCGGCGGGGTCGCCGCGCCCTCGACGGTCGCCGCGGCCACGACGGTCGCCGCGCCCTCGGTCGTCGCCGCGCCCTCCGCGGTCGCCGCGCCCTCGGTCGTCGCCGCGGCCAGGGTCAGGCGGACGGGGGCGCCGCCGAGCATGAGGTCGCTCACGCCCATCGGCCCGGTCGCCCGGGTCGGGAGGTCTGAGACCATCGCCGGGCCGAGCCAGGCGATCGCCGGCGACGCCGCGGTCGCCGCCGGCCAGTGGGCGAAGTGGGCCGCCCCGCTCACGATCAGGCGCTCCCGCGCCCGGGTCATCGCCACATACGCGATGCGCTGTTCCTCGGCCACGGCCGCCTTGTCCCGGCAGGCGCGGAGCTCGGCGTAGGCGAGGGCGTCGACCCTCGGCGCCTCCAGCGTCGGCAGGCGCAGGCCGACCCGCTCGCCGTCGGTAAGGATCAGCGGCAGCCCGATCGGCGGACCGTGGCCGATGTCGGCCAGGCAGACCACCGGGAACTCGAGGCCCTTGGCCGCGTGCACCGTCATGAGGCGGACCGCGTCCGTCTCGGCCAGCTGGGCGTCCTGCTCCCGGCTCGAGCCGAGGCGCCCGGCCGCCAGGCGGTCGGCGAAGCGACGGATGTCGCGGCCCTCGCGGCCTTCGAACTCCCGCGCCAGGCGCAGCAGCTTGCGCATGTTCGCCCGGGCCGAAGCCGCCCCCGGGCCGCTCAGCGCCCGCTCGCCGTAGCCGCTTCGCACGAGCAGGTCGGCCGGGCTGCGGCCCGCCGCCAGCCGGCGCTCGCCGGCGATCAGGGCGTGCGCCGCCAGCAGGCGGACCTCGTCCTCGGGCTCGAGCCCCGCCAGGCC
>JBPCNA010000261.1:0-19029 GCA_051001735.1 Solirubrobacteraceae bacterium | reverse complement strand
GTGGAGCTCCCTTCCGCGCTTCCCGAGCGGGTGCTCGCGACTCTGGTCCGGCCCGGCGACGAAACCGTCGAGCGAGATCGACATGTGGCAGGTGGTGTCCGGCATCCGCGACCCTTTCGAAGGTGATCGTGATTTGCAAGTAGTAGCCCGCAATCTACTGCGCGCCTTCGACTGGATAAGGCGCTCATGTTGGGATGAGCGATCTCCTGAGCCAAGCACGACATGGACTACCGGTCCCGCACGTGCCGCGTCGAGAGGATCGGGTTTGTCGGCGCCCTGCGCGTCCACGCGGCCAACCGCGCCGCCGCGTCAACCCCTGCAGTACGCCAGCCAGCCGCAGCAATATCCCCGCCGACGCTGACTGGTGAGGCAAAGCCCGCGTCGAGACTCGTCCGGTCGACGTTCCCGCCGTAGGACGGGTGATCGGGATCAGCGGCGCGCCGTCCGTCACCCATACCGGCGATCTGGGAGCGCGCCCGGCGGTGCCGGCGGCCCCGTGTCACTACGCGATAGAACCTCTGTGTGGTCGACCTCCTTGTACGTGACGGGACATCGGCTGATCAGGGGGTGATCCTGGCGCTGTTCGACGAGGCGGTGGCGTGGCTCGTCGCTCGAGAGCAGCCAGGACAATGGGGTCGGGAGCCGCCGTCGCAGCGGCCGGAGACGCGCGTGCGAGTTCAGGAGATGGCCACCGGCGGCGGACTTCGCGTAGCCCAGCACGACGGCGTCACGGTTGGCGCCCTCGTCGTTGGGACAGCTCCGCGTTACGCTCCTCGGCGCGAGGAATCCGAGCTCTACCTCGTGCTGTTGCTCGTGTCGCGCAAGCAGGCTGGGCAGTCGATCGGCACCCACCTCATAGACATCGCCGTCAACGAGGCTCGAGAACGGGGGGCGGTGCTACTGCGCGTCGACTGCTGGGCCGGCGCGCCGGGGCTGATCCGCTACTACGAGCGCCACGCGTTCACCCGTGCGGAGACCTTTTGCCTCAACGGCTGGGACGGACAGATACTCGAACGCAAGCTGTAGGCGGGCGGCTCAGCCGCACCCAGGCGCTCATGCGGCTGCATGTTCCTGATCGGCATACCGTATGACGGCTCCGTTCGCGGCGCGGTCCTGGATTCGGACCCCGGTCGTCGTCGAGTGGGGGACCCCGGCGGTCGACGGTCACGGGAACCGGCGTGTTCGGCCGCCGGGCACGGCTCGGCGCGGCGCGTCAGCGGCCGCCTAGGAGGCTGGCTCGGCCGGTGATGGCCGACGCGGGGATCGGCCCCCAGAAGCGGCTGTCGTACGACGCGGGGCGGTTGTCGCCCAGGACGTAGTAGTCGCCCGCCGGGACGGTGAGCGGCCGCGGGAAATCGCATACGGGCTCCTGGGGATCACAGGGCGTGATGTAGCTCTCCGCTGCCGGCGTGCCGTTTCGAATCAGGCGACCGTTCTCGAGCGAGATCCGGTCGCCGGGACGGGCGACGATCCGCTTGACGAACCGCACCGGGGCCCACCGGCGACCCGGAGCGGCGCACGCCTGGCCGGGCGGGGGCCGAGTGGCACAGCCCGCCAGGCTGACGGCTTCAACCGGCGGATGCAGGACGACGATGTCGCCGATCGCCGGCGGCGAGTGGACGTACGCGTCTGGATCGACGAGTATCCAATCTCCGACGTGGAGAGTCGGGAGCATGCTTTCTGACGGGATGCGGTCAACGCTGGATCTGCCGACGTGAGCGCCCGCCGGCAGCGCGAGGATCTTCCATCGGCCGCCTTCCAGGACGGCGGTGCCGGTGGCGACGGGGTGTACGCCGTACAGCGTGGTCTGAACGCTTACCCGCGCCCTGCCGTGGTTGACCCGGATCCTCACGACCTGCGTGCTGGCCAGGGCACCGAGCACCGTCGGGTCGAGCTTTCCGTGCGCCAATCGCACGGCCGTCGGGCACACGCGGCGCGCCGCCGCCAGGTTATGGCCGGGGAGGAGGCGGGCGAAGAACGCCCGCGAGTACTGGTCGCACGCCGCGGCGCCGTCGCCTCGCGCGAGCGCCCGTGCTTCGGTCACAAACGGAGCACCGGCGTCCTGCCGCGCGGCCGCTATCCCCGGAGTCGCGCCGCCGAGTGGCACGACGGCTAGGACCACCGCTGCGAGGACGCCGCGGATCAACGCCATGGCGGAGATCGTCGCAGAACCTGCCGTGCCGAACTGGCCTCGATCCGCTGAGCGTTCGATTCCGGAGCGGTTCGACGTGCCCCCGGCAGGTTTCGAATTTCGCAGATGAGTTCCGCCGGCTGGGTCCGTCTACAGAGCGAACACCACCTAGTGCATCCAACCGAAGAAGAGGCAGCGCATGACCTCACTGGTCCTGAAGATGTCCGTCTCGCTCGACGGCTACGTCGCACCGATCGACGGAAGCAGTGACTGGGTCGCGGCGGGACGCTCCGAAGACGGCGCCAAGTGGACCCTCGAGACCGTGAGCAACGCCGGCACGCACCTCATCGGCGCCGCGACGTACGCGCGCTGGGCGTCCTGCTGGCCCGGCGCCGCGGGGCCGTTTGCGCCGCTGATGAACGGCATCCCCAAGGTCGTGTTCTCAGGCTCGCTCGCGACCGCCGACTGGGGCGAGACGACGATCGCCACCGGCGAGCTGACCGCAGCCGTCACGCGGCTCAAGCAGGAGCGCGCCACCGGATACCTGCTCGTCCAGGGCGGGGTGCGGTTCGCCCGATCGCTGGCCGCGACCGGCTTGATCGACGAGTACCGCCTCGTCGTCCACCCGGTCGTCCTGGGTGCGGGTGAGCGGCTCTTCGCCGCACCGCTGACCCTCGAGCCGATGAGCACGACTGCCTTCAGCGGCGGGGCCGTTCGCCCACGTCTTCGCGGCGCACCCGTTGTAGACCCCGATCGGCAACCGGCGGTCACGCTCGCACCTCCGCGTGACCCACGGTTGTTGTCGAGTAGTCGGGCGCCTTCTCGTCCCAGTGATGGCACGCCCGTGACTGATCGGTCGACGACGCGACGCACCGCCTATCCCGGTAGTGCAGCGTTGGCCGCCGCGTTCGAGTCGGGCCGGAAGACCGTCCCCGACCGAGGCCATTGCCCGGTCCGGTCCGGTCCGGTCTGGTTCGTTCCGCCGGCCGTTTCTATTCTGGGACGGCTTGGCCTACATCACCGGTGCCGGCCCTCGCCGAAATCCGCGCCGGTTCAAGGGGACCCCGAGCGGAAACGGCCCTTGTCAGCTGAAGACCGCAAAGCCGATCGCGTGATTACCGGCCTGTCAAGGTTCCGCTGCGACCCCCGCTCCAGCAGTGGCGTCGGACGCGGTTTGGGAGTGGCGGCGGTCGCTGACCGTACAGGCGAGGCGGCCGCGATGTCCACCGTAATTCGACCGTCGTTCACACGGGGTATAACTCGGCAGTGGCACACGAGCGGCCGACGGTGCGGGCAGCGCCTCACACGCCGGACACGGCCCGAAACGCCGCCCCGGCGCGACAGCCCTTGCCGCGCGCTCCGGCCGTGGCGCCCGACGCCGTTCTAACGCAGCTTTGCGTCGCGGGGGACCCCGCGCTCGTGGCGCGGCATGTCGGCAACCGAGCGCTGGCGAGGGCAATCATCGCCGCCGGCGCCGCCCGGGCGTCGCGGCCGCCGGTGCAGCGCCGACAGGCGACCGTGCCGCGGACGAAGCTCGTCGGCCTCGACGACGCGTTCGACGAGCGGACCGAGTCCACACGCCGGCTGCTGGGGCTTTCGGTGGAGGAGATCTCCTCGGGCACGGCCGGCCTGCCCGTCCCACCCACGACCCGTCTCCGCCTCGAGCACGCCCGGAACTTCCTCGAGGCGGGCGCGAGCGTCGACGAGGCGCGGTTCGTGTTCCGCGCCAGGATGGTCGAGGCCGACCTGGACCAGCTCGTCGGCGTCATGCTCGGCCATCTCGGTCACCTCGACGCGGTCCGGTGGGCGCTCGGGCGCTCGGGCATCGGCGGCCTCGCCGCGTGCATGGCCAACGCCGAGGGACTCGACTACGACACCGTGCTGACCGCTGCCTACTACGACGCCGGCGTCCTGCCCGCACGGTCGATCGCTCAGATCATGCGGTCCGTCGGGCTCGGCGCGGCGCGCACCAACCCCGCTCGAGTCGCCTCGATCCTGCGCTTCCTCGACACGGGGGCCACCGAGGCCGAGGCGCGGTTCGCGCTCGGCGCAGCAGCGGTCGACGGCGACCTGGACCAGCTCGTCGGCGTCATGCTCGGCCATCTCGGTCACCTCGACGCGGTCCGGTGGGCGCTCGGGCGCTCGGGCATCGGCGGCCTCGAAGCGTGCATGGTCAACGCCGAGGGACTCGACTACGACACCAACCTGACCACGGCCTACTACGACGCCGGCGTCCTACCCAGGCGGTCGGTCGTTCAGATCATGCGCGCGGTCGGGCTCGGCGCGGGGCGCACCAACCCGACCCGAGTCGATTCCATCCTCAACTTCCTCGACGCCGGCGCCAGCGAAAACGAGGCGCGGTTCGCGCTGCACGCCGCTCCGATCGAGGCGGATCTCGCCCTGCTCGTCGGCGTGATGATCGGCCACCTCGGCCACCTGGAGGCGGTCGAGTGGGCGCTGGCGCGCGGGCGCATCGCGGGCCTGGCCGAGTGCATCGCCAACGCCGGGGGACTCGGCTACGACACCGCGTTGACCACCGCCTACTACGACGCCGGCGTCCTACCCGGGCGGTCGATCGGTGAGATCATGCGCGCGGTCGGGCTCGGCGCGCCGCGGACCGGCCCCTCCCGAGTCGGCGCCATCCTGAAGTTCCTCGAGGCCGGCGCCAGCGAGGCAGAGGCGCGATTCGCGCTACAGGCGGCCCCGACCGAGAAGGATCTGCCCCAGCTCGTCGGCGTGATGCTCGGCCACCTCGGGCAGCCAGAGGCGATCAAGTGGGCCGTGGCACGGGCGGCGGGCGACTGGGGCCGCGCCGCCGCGGACCTCGAGGACGCCCGGAACGTCGGCTATGACACCGACCTCGCCGAGTGGGCGCGCAAGACCGCCGGCGTCGAGGCCGAGCGGACTCGGCTGGAGCAGGCAGACCGCATCGACGAGAACCTGAACGAGCGCGAGAAAGCGCTGGGCCGCGTGGTGACCGAGGCCGAGAAGGCGCTCGTAAAGATCAAGCAGTCCTGGGCGAAGAAGCATTGGTTCTACCACCCGGCGAAGCCGTCCACGGGCCCGGATGACCCGGGGTCGCCGGCGACGGGCACCGCGAAGCGGGTCCCAAAGCCCGGGACAAATCAGGTCGAGGCGCGAACCGCCGCCGAGACGGCCGTATCGCAGGCCGAGGGGGCTGTGGAGCTCGCCCGGGCCGAGGCCGAGGACGAGCTGGAGAAGGCCGAGGCGGGCAAGGCCCGGACCGAGCAGGCGTTTGTCGACCTGGTCGCAGCCTACGTCCGTGCCGGCGTCGCGACGACCGACGCCCAGTTGTTGTATGCGCAGCTCGGCTGGCCCCACTTCAGAGCGCTGTACGACACGTTCGGTGCCGGCACGGGAGCGCTCGTAAACGGGCTCGGCGCCCGCTTCGTCGTCCACTACCTCAAGGCGCGCTCGGTCGGCAAGATCGCCCCGCTCGTCAGCCACCTCACCCCGGGCGGGCTGGCGACGCTGACCGCGGATGTCGGCGTCGACGACACCCTCGCCTTGTGGGACGTGTTCGGGCCGCAGTGCGCGCCGCTGATCGCGGCTTCCAGCCCGAGATGGCTCAGCGGGCTCGTTTTCGACCACCGCGGCCCGCTCGTGCATCTCTTCACGGCCGCAGGCGGCACGGCGACGACGCTGCTGTCCACGATCGGCCAGCCTTCGTTCGAGTGGTTGCTGCGCGAGCTCAAGGCCGCCGACCTCGCTGCGTTCCTCGCGAGCGGCGTATCCGCGCCGCGGCTTGCCGAGATCGGTCGGCCGTCGTGCGTCAAGACGTTCGCCCTGGGCTGCACGTATGACCGCGCGTCGCTGATCTCGCTGTGCAACAGCCCAGCCACGACATCGCAGATCATCAGCCTCATCAACCTGTGCACGGGAACGCTGACGCTGGCCCGCTGCGTGACCGCCCTCCCCCTGGCCCGCAACCCGGCGTCGCTGGTGACGATCCTCGGCCTCCAGGGGAGGGCCGGGCTGGCGGACTCCAAGGTCGACACCATGCTCGGAACGCATGCCGGCCTTCCGGCACCGGCTCGGGACATCGAGCACGACGTCTACCAGGAACTCGCGCGCCGCGCCCAGAACGAGGTTCACCTCGACGGGCCGGGGCTCCATCTGCTGATGTCGGCCGGCAACGTGCACTACCCGGTCACGATCACGTGGATCGAGGACAAGCAGACGAGCTACGACACGGGCAACGGCTACAGCGAGATGTACAGCGTGCTCATCGCCTACCCAGGGACAAACCGCGTGTGGTGGCAGATTCACCTGCACCGCAAGGGGGGGACGACCACTTCGGGAAGCATCAAGAAGCTCAGCCAGCGCTACGCGACGGGTGCCGGGGTCTATCGCGGAATCCTCCCGAAGGACCTCGAGGACGAGGTGCGCAAGAAGCGCTAGCAGCTCCCTGGGTCCCAGACCGCAAGCTCGATCCGATCCAGCCGGTACAAGCGGCACGCTCGCCCGGGTGTAGCCCTCCAGTCGCCGTCCCCGTGCGCAACGGCCTCGAGCGTCGGCGTCGTACGCCGGTGGGGCCCGTCGTCGCCCTTGGTGCCTTTGGCGCACGCCATCGCTCGGCGTGTCCGCCACCGCATCTACGGAGAGCTGAAGGCCGGGAGCATCGGCCCGTGCGCTCTGATCGTGACCGCGCCGGCGGCGGTACGCAATCGCAGAATGAGCGGGAATCTGCCGGCTGCGCTTCCCAGGCTGCTCGTCGTGCCCGTGAGTGTTACCCGTCCGAGCGGCGCCACATGGCCGATGGCGTTGAGGCTGATCACGGCCACCTCGTTGTTGGTCGGGGAGACGGCCACGCTGGTGATCCCGCTCAGGTGACCGGCGAGAGCGACGCAGCGATGCGGCGCCCGGACGTGGCGGGTTGGGCACGACGGGGCGCTGAGAACCAAGGTGAACGTTCGAGCGCCGAAGCCGCCCGGCGTATGGAGGACGAGCCGCATTGAGCCGCGAAGCTGCGCGAGACCTCCAGTCCCCGAAACGATCCGGCCGGCGAATCGGGTCGCCTTGGCCAGCGGCGGAGGAGGAGTGTTCGCCTGCCCGGCTGGGGCAAGTAGCGCGAAAAGGGACGGCGGCAGCACAGCCGCGACCCGGAGAGCGCGCCTACGTGCTCCCGTGCCCGGCCAACGAGCTTGGTTTCCCGTCATCGTGAACACGAGATATCTCCTCAACAGCGGGGTTCGTATGGTGACGGCCGCGGAATCAAGCGTAACGCCGGCGGCTTGCCTGGGGCGCCCTGCCCCGGACCGATCCGCCATATCCCGGTTGGGGGTCATTCCGCGCGGGGAGCGGCACGTCCTGGTAATGGTCCCCGGGGAACCCGCGTCTGATCTCGTGGCGGCGATCTCGGCCGCTATCACGCGCCGGTGGAATGGGGGCCTGCCGCGGCGCAAGAGGCGGCGGCGAGGATCGGCGCTGCGCTGTTAGGGCGTCAGGTAGCGACGTAGGAAGCGCAGCGTGGAGGGCCAGGCCTTCGGGGCGTATTCGCCGGCATGCTGGCCTCCGGGGATCGTGATCAGCTGGTGCGCGACTCGAGCGGCGCTCAGTCGGCTGATCATTTCCCGGGCCTGGGTAAGTGGGACCGACTCGGCGGTGCCGGTCGCTAGAAAGATCGGTGGGTCTGCCCCGTCGACATGGTTGACCGGCGAAGCGGCCCGGTAGCGACCGGGGCACGCAAACGGCGCGCACCCGACATATTCGCCGACGAACGGGTGGTCGGGGTAGAAGCGTGCCAAGTCCATCGGGCCCGACCACGAGACCACCGCGCGGACGCGTTCACCCTGATCAAGCGGCCCGCGTGGGTCAGTCGCGGCGAGCACGGCCAGGTTGCCGCCCGAGGACGCCCCGAACAGGGCGAGCCGGATCGGGTCGACTCGCAGGGCAAGAGCGTGGCGCCGCACCCACCGGACCGCTGCGAGCACATCGCTCTCGGCCGCCGGGAACGGGAAACGCGGTGCGAGCCGGTAGTCGATCGCGAAGGCCGCGAAGTTCTCCAGGGCGAGCGCGAGTCCCGTCGCCGCGTATGCCGCCTCGCCGGGCGCAAAAGCGCCGCGCTCACCCGAGCGAAACCCGCCGCCGTGAACAAAAATCACGGCCGCATGCGGCCCACCCGCGCGCGGAAGGTACTCATCGAGGCGCAAACCGACGCCGCCGACGATGCGGTACGGCACAGCGCGCCGCACGAACGACTGCGACAAACCCGCTGCGACATGAGGCGTCGCAACTCCGATTGAGACGCCCGCTCTTTGCTGCCCATGACCGGCGACAACCAACGAGCTCCCGCACGCCGTGGACGCCGCGCCACACGCCAACGCACCCGCAAGCAGAGCACGCGCCTGGCCGACCAGGGTCGCCATCCTCCAAAGATACCGCCGCGAGCCGCAGCCACAGCAGGCTCAAACTACTTCCCGCGGTACCTCACCGCCGATGCCACTCAACCCAGTTGTGTTCCCGCCATCGCTCCCCAACGGCCGGCCTCGTCTCGGTGAGCGTTCGTCGCCGGGGAGGCGCAGGATCCGCCGGCGCCGAAAGGCCCCTCGCCGTCGTCCGAGGCCGGCCCGTCCAGACCTCTACCTACTGCGCTGAGCTGAGCCAGGCCGCGGTCGGGCGAGTCTCGTGGTGTGTCTCGCGGGTCCCTTGACATCTGGCGGAGTCTGGACGCGCGGCCATTTCGCGAACGGACACCAGGCTAGCGGTCCGCCCCGATCTCCCCCCGGCGACCGCGTCCGCGGGCGCCTCGGCCTCGAGTGCGGCTTTCGCCTCCTGCAGCTTCTGCCGCGCCTGCGCTCCGACGGTCGGGTAGTGCGGATCTATCTCCGTCAGCGTCCGCACGAGGACGGCGCCCACCGCGAGCCGCGCGAACCACTTGTGGTCGGCGGGGATCACGTGCCACGGGGCGCACGCGGTGCTCGTGTGGGTCAACATCGCCGAGTAGGCCTCCTGGTAGTCGTCCCACCGCGCGCGCTCCGTGACGTCCGCCATCGAGAACTTCCAGTTCTTCTCGGGGACGTCGATGCGCTTCAGGAAGCGCCGGCGCTGCTCGTCGCGCGAGACGTTGAGGAAGAGCTTGACCACCCGGATGCCGTTGTCGACGAGATAGCGCTCCCAATCGTTGATCTCCCGGTAGCGGCGCGTCCAGATCGACCCCTCGGTCGCGGGCGGCGGAAGCTTCTGGAGGTCCAGCAGCGCCGGGTGGACCCGCGTAACGAGCACCTCCTCGTAGTGCGAGCGGTTGAAGATGCCGATCTGACCCCGAGCCGGCAGCCGCTGTGCGCAGCGCCACAGGTAGTCGTGGTCGAGCTCCTCGGCGGAGGGGCTCTTGAAGCTGTGGACGACGACGCCCTGCGGGTTCACCCCGCTCATCACGTGACGGATGGTGCCGTCCTTGCCGGCGGCGTCCATCGCCTGCAAGACCACCAGCACGCCGTAGGTGTCCTGGGCGGCCAGGCGATCCTGGTACTCGGCGAGCAGCCTCACGCTGAGCTGCAGGTACTCCGCACCGGTCGGCTTGCGCCGCCACCCGGCCGTGTACCCCGGGTCGTAGTCGCGGGCCAGCGTGACCTGCGCGCCGGGCCTGACCCGCAGCAGCTCGGCGAGGTCCGTCAGCAGCCTGGCGCTGTCGTCGGTCATCGGGAGGCTCCTTTCGCGCCTCAGCTTGACACGTCGCGTCGGCTGTCGCAGCAGCGATGTCGACCGGCTCGCCTGTCCGGCCGCCGTCGCGGCGGGCCGGGTGCAGCGAGAGTCCGAGCAGCATGTTGCCCGCCGACCCGGCCGAGCGGGCGATCGCGCGGCGCATCTGCCAGACCGTCCGCGACCTGCCGGTGATCTCGCCCCACGGCCACGTCGATCCGCGCGTCTTGATCGAGGATCAGCCGTTCCCGGATCCGGCGACGCTGCTCGTCACTCCCGACCACCACGTCACCCGACTGCTCCACGCCGACCGAGTCGGGCTGGAGGAGCTCGGTGTCGGGCAGGGGCCGCTGTCGGAGGATGCATCGCGGCAGGCGTGGCGGATCCTCTACGAACGGTGGCCGATCTACCGCGGGACACCGGTGCGCCTCTGGCTCGAAGCTGAGCTCGGCGACATCTTCGGGGTGACAAGCCGCCCGTCCGCGCAGACCGCGGTTCGCATGGTGTTCGACTCCACCGGCCGTGACGATCGCTGTCCCGTGATCAGCGAGCCAGTCCACGAGTGGGTCCTCAGCGGCGCGTTCCCCGCCGAGCGGCCGCGGTGGGAGGACGCGGGCGCGACCTTCACCGACGACGTGACCCCGTTCCCGGTCCTGCGCGCCGAGCGCGCGGCCGGGCGCCCGCCGCCGGGGGCCACGCGCACGCTCGCCGCCTGGGTGTCGCACCTCCGCGGCCCGGGGGCCCCGATCAGCGACGCCCGGGCCGACGAGTTGGTCGGGCTCGCCGCCGGGCGACTGACCGACGCCGTGCCGCGCGTGCTCGGCAGGCTGGACCCGGACCTGGGTACCGACGCCGACGTCGTCGCGGCCGTCGTCGAGGAGACCGAGCAGCTCGAGCGACCCGGGCGCCGACGGAGAGCCTGACGCGCTTGCGGATCCTCGTCGTCGGCATCCGTGTTCGCGGCGTCCGCGCGGTGCTCGGTCCAACGCCGCGGCCTCGGCTCAGGCCGGGACCTTCTCGCGATCCCAGTGGCGCAGCGCCCGGCAGCTCTCGAGGAACGCCGCCGGTCCGCCGCCGCCGTCGAGCTCGACGAACCCGGCGTCCATCAGCGGTGCGAGTCCGGTCGCCGCGAAGAGCTCGGCGGCGGCGGCCGTACAGCCGATGAACTTGCAGTGGGCGTAGGCGTCGGTCACGAAGTCCCGCGCCGCGGCGTCGGCGGCGAGCTTCGCCGCTCCCTCCGCGGAGGTGAGAACGGCGACGGCGTCGTAGAGGACCGAGGGGCCGCCGTCGATCTTCTGGTCGGCGGGGACGTGCTTGCCGTCGCTGGTCTGGACGCCGCCGACGGCGGGGGCGATCAGCTCGATCGTCGCCTGCTCCTGCTTGGCGGCGGCGCGCAGGCCGGCGAGGAGCTTGGCGTCGGCCCCGTCGGTCAGGAGTACGCCGAGCTTGCGCCCGGCAAAGCTCCCCGGCGGGTTGGCGAGGATGCTGAGAGCCGGCGAGGCGGGGAGGTCCTTGATCGGGGCGCGCGCCGGCGACGCCGCGCGGGGAAGGCGCTCGAGCCCGAGGCCGTCGGCGACGTGGCGGGCGAGATCGTCGTCGACGTTGCGCAGGCCGGAGACCATCCTCACGCGGATGTCCTCGCGCTCGCACTTGCTGAGCTCGAAGACGAACGCGTTGCCGATGTGATCGCGCTCGGTATCCGTCTGGCTGACGTAGAACTGGCGGGCCTGGCTGTAGTGGTCGCTGAAGCTCTCCGGCCGCAGCCGCCGCTTGGGCCCCGACTCGGCCGCCGGGAACGATGTGAACCCTCGGCGCGGATCCTCCCGCGGGCCGCCCTCGTCGGCTCCCCACGAGTTCGGCTCGTAGTTGGCGCGGGTCGTCGGGTTGGTCATCGCCATGTGACCGTCCTGCTGGAAGTGCGCGAACGGGCACTTCGGGGCGTTCACCGGGATGTGGGTGAAGTTGGGTCCCCCCAGCCGTTTGACCTGCGTGTCGAGGTAGGAGAAGTTGCGCCCCTGGAGCAGCGGGTCGTTGGTGAAGTCGATGCCCGGCACGATGTTCTGGGTGCAGAACGCGACCTGCTCGGTCTCGGCGAAGAAGTTGTCGACCACCCGGTCGAGCACCAACCGCCCGACCCGGCGAACCGGGACCTGCTCCTCGGGAATGAGCTTCGTCGGGTCGAGGACGTCGAACTCGAAGCGGTCGGCGAAGTCGTCGTCGAAGAGCTGGAGTCCGAGCTCCCACTCGGGGAACGCGCCCTGCTGGATCGCGTCCCAGAGATCGCGCCGGTGGAAGTCCGGATCGGCGCCGTTGATCTTGACGGCCTCGTTCCAGACGACCGACTGGAGCCCCTGCTTCGGCTTCCAGTGAAACTTCACGAAGGTCGATCTCCCCTTCGCGTTCACCAGCCGGAAGGTGTGGACGCCGAATCCCTCCATGAAGCGGAAGGACCGGGGAATCGCGCGGTCGGACATCGCCCACATCAGCATGTGGGTGGCCTCGGGCATCAGCGAGGCGAAGTCCCAGAAGTTGTCGTGCGCCGTCTGAGCCTGGGGGAAGCCGCGGTCGGGCTCCTGCTTGGCGGCGTGGATCAGGTCGGGGAACTTGATTGGGTCCTGGATGAAGAAGACGGGGATGTTGTTGCCGACGAGGTCCCAGTTCCCCTCCTGGGTGTAGAGCTTGACGGCGAAGCCGCGGACGTCGCGGGCCAGGTCGGCGGAGCCCTTGTTGCCGGCGACGGTGGAGAAGCGGACGAAGGCCGGGGTGCGCTGGCCCGACCGCTGGAACGGGTCGGCCCGGGTCAGATCGCTCAGCGGGTCGTAGTTCTCGAAGAAGCCATGCGCCCCGTAGCCCCGCGCGTGGACGACGCGCTCGGGGATACGTTCGTGGTCGAAGTGAAAGATCTTCTCCCGGAAGTGGAAGTCCTCGAGGGCGGCCGGACCCCGCTCGCCGACGCGCAGGGTGTTCTGGTCGTCGGCGACGACGACACCCTGCTGCGTGGTCAGGCTCGCCGATCCGCGGTCCTTGGCGACCTGGTGCGTCTCCCCGCCCTCGCCGCGTCCGACGGATTCGCTTCCGTACTTGACCTTCCTCCGCGCTCCGTTCGACCCGCTCGCCGCCATCGCGTTCTTGCCGTCCTTTCGCCCTGGAATGACCGTTTGGGCGGGCGGGGTACCCCGGCGGGCGCGCCGTGAAACGGGGCCGGGCGCCGTCGGGGCGATGTCGTGGCTGGCGGCCCGGGTGATGCTTTGGAGCACGAGCGCCTTGCGGTGGGCCTTGTCCTCCGAGCGGCGGTGCGAGTGCGCGGCCCGGCCGCCGACGTCGTCGGGAGCGAAGGACGCCAACCAGGTCACGCTCGGGATCCCCGGCGTGCTCGGTGCCGGGGAACCTCAGGGCCCGCGGTCCCGGGGCCACGGCGAGTTGCGCGGGGTGTCCGTGGGCTAGAGGAACCTCCGCTCGAGCTCGGCGAAGAAGGCCGAGGAGAGGCGCTCGAACTCGCCGGCCGACAGACGAATCCGGTCGCCGAGGTTGAGCTTGACGACGGACTGCTCGGGCACGTACTTGATGACGTTGTTGCCGCGGAGGACCGCGTCGTTGTTCATCAGGGACTCGCAGATCAGCTCGACCTCGTTGAGGGGGTTGCCGTCCTTGCCGGTGGTCACGCGGAGCCGGTGGACGAAGTACCGGTCGAGCACCAAGGTCATGTTGTTGAAGAACTGCCCGTCGAACTCCTCTCGGGCCGACGCGTCGGAGCTGGCCGCCGCCAGCCTCTTGTAGGCGGCGAGCTGGGCGTCGACGGCAGACCTTCCGTGGTCGAGCACTTCCTGCGTGTAGCTCTTTCGACCGAGCATCGATGGGCCTCCTTTGACCTGGTCAGACGATTCATTATCGAACCGTTCGCCTTGAGACGAAGGAGCGAAGCCGGAATCGACAGCCGGCGGGGCGGTTGGGCCGGGAGCCGGTGGGCCGCGATCAAACGAGGGGCCGACTCGGTGGAGTGCAGTGGCCGGGAGCCGCTCGACTCCGGCGGCGGCGCCATCCGGTTCGCCGGCAGCCTGCTCGGTGGGCGCCCCGCGGCCCGCGTCAGGCGGGCGCCGCCGGCGGCAGCGGGTCGACGAAGCCCCAGCCCACCGCTCCCACAAGGGCGCCGAAGCCGAGCGCGCGCACCGCGGTGCCGGCACGCCCGGGGAGCAGCGGCGCGAGGCCGATGGCGACCGTCCCGCCGATCGGCAGGTTGGCGTAGCGCAGCCTGGTGGCGCCGATCCGCTCACCCCACCGTCCGGCGTCGGGCGCCACATGCAGGCGCCGGGTGACCAAGACGCCGGCTGCCAGGCCGGCCGAGAAGCAGAGGGGTGGCACGGGCTCAGTCTGACACGCGCCGTCGCCCGGGACCGCCCGCTACGGTTTGTGCCATGGGCCGGACCTACGACGCCATCGACGGTCGCTGGGCCGAGTGGATCTCGCGGCAGCCGATGTTCTTCGTCGCCACCGCGCCGCTGTCTCCGGGCGGCCACGTCAACGTCTCGCCCAAGGGCCCGGCCGGCGCCCTCCGCGTCCTCGGCCTCCGCGAGGTCTGCTACCTCGACGTCGGCGGCAGCGGGTCCGAGACGATCGCCCACCTCCGCGAGAACGCGCGCATCGTCGTCATGCTCTGCGCCTTCGACGGGCCGCCGCGCATCCTCCGCCTCCACGGCACGGGGACCGTCCTCGTCGAAGGCGACGACCGCTTCGCCGCGCTCGCCGACGACGCGCCGAGCATCGGGCCGCCCGAGGCCATGCGCTCGGTCATCCACGTCGCCGTCGAGCGAATCGCCGACTCCTGCGGCTACGGGGTCCCGCTGATGGACCTCGCCGGCGAGCGCAACCACTACGAGCTGTCGGTCGGCAAGCGCCTGCGCACCGGCGGCCCCGACGCCCTCGCGCGCCGCCGGGCCGAGGTCAACGGCCGCAGCATCGACGGCCTTCCCGCCCTCGACGGGCTCGTCCCGTCGCCGGCGGAGGCCCGGCCCCAGGCGCCCGCCTAGGCGGGTGGGCCGGTCCCGAGCGAGACGGTCGCCGTGTGCGACTGACCGCTCGCGTCGACCCAGCCGACGGTGACGCCGTCGCCGGGCGCGTGGGTCGCGATCGCCCGGGTCAGCCCTGCCGCCGATCCGACCGCCTGGCCGCCCAGCGAGGTGATCACGTCGCCGCCGGCCAGGCCGGCCTGCTGGGCCGCCGTCCCGTCGGCCACACCGGCCACCGCGGCGCCGGCGGTGCTCGCTCCGCCGCCGTAGCCGTAGCGGTCCTGGCGACCCGGCCCCGAGACGGTGACCCCGAGGAACGCGGTGGGACCGACGTGGACCGTGGCCGAGCCGTTCCCGGAGTCGATCTGCTTGACGATCGCCAGCGCGTCGCCGATCGGGACGGCGTAGCCCTCGCCGGCGGACGCGTGGAAGGAGAAGCCGGCCGAAGCCGCCGTGTCGACGCCGATCACCGCGGCCGAGGTGTCGACCAGCGGCCCGCCGGAGTCGCCCGGCTGGACGTTGGCGTCGACCTGGATCAGGCCGGACAGGCGCTCGCTCGAGCCGTCGATCTCGTTTCCGGCGGTGATCGACCGGTCAAGGGCCGTGATCGATCCCGCCGCGGGGATCGGCGTGCTGCCGGCACCGCCGGCGTTGCCGAGCGCGAGCACCGACTGACCGACCGTCGCCGATTTCGAGTCGCCCAACTTCGCCGTCTGGAGCCCCGAGGCGTTCGCCAGCTTGATCACGGCGATGTCCTTGGAGGCGTCGTAGCCGGTGACGGTGCCCTTGTACGTCCTCCCGTTGCCGACGTCGGTGACCCTGATCGAGCTCGCCCCGTCGATCACGTGGTTGTTGGTGAGGATCTCGCCGTCGGACGTCAGCACGATCCCCGTGCCCTCGCCGACCGCGCCCTGAAAGCCGAACGTCGACCGTATGTTGACGATCGCCGGATCGGCCTCCGCGGCGATCGACTCGATGTTCGGCGAGCCTGAGCCGCCCGGGCCGCCGGTCACCGGCGCCACGGTCGCTCCGCCCGTACCGGAGCCGCCCGACAGCGCCGGGGATTGGGTCACCGCGACGCTGCCGGACGAGCGCCAGGCCTCGCGTCCGATGCCGATCCCGATCAGCACGGCCACGGCCACGAGCACGCCGGTGAGCGCCGGGCCGACTCGCAGTCGCGAGGGTGAGCGGACGGCGGCCGCCCGCGGCGGCTCGGGCGCGCCCGCGCCGCTCGGACGCGGCCGGTACTCGAACGTCTCGTGGTGGTCGTCAAACAGCGAGCTCATGCGGCAATCCTTCCCGGCTGTCGTCGATCGAGCATCTCGACATTCAGTAAAGGCGCGCTCCCTAAAGATCACCCCCGCGTTGTCTGAGGATTCCGTAAGAGTCGCGTGGCGCCGTATCGTCAGGGGCGTGAGAATTCGCGTCCTCGGCGGCGGCCTCCTTCTGATCCTCATCGTGGCCGGCGCCGTGGGGCTCACCGCCGGCCACGGTTCCCCGAGCGGGCTTGCCCGCTCGAGCCAGGTCACCGGCCCCGCCCCGCGCCCGACCGTGTTGACCAGGCTGCCCCACGCCACCCTCGCCGACGGCACCGCGCGCCTCGTCATCCGTCTTTCCGGCCTCGTCGCCCCGGGAAGTCCGGCGCCGACTCTCGCTCCCGCGGTCGCGGGCAGATGGGCGGCCGGCGGCCGGCTCGAGACGTTCACGCCGGCGTCGACGCTCCAGCCGTGCACCGACTACCGCCTCACGATCGGCTCACGGACCCAGGCCGTCGGCCGGTCGCCGCTCGGCCGCCGCCGGGTCGTCCGCTTCGCCGTGGCCTGCCCGTCGATCGGCGCGGCCCAGCGGGCGCTCGCCCGCCTGCGCTACCTCCCCTACCGCTTCGAGCCAGACCTCCCCACCGGCACCGCCGGCGGCCCCGAGCCGCAGGCCGCGGCGGCGCGCGCGGCGTTCCGGCCGCCGCCTGGCACGTTCCAGGCGAGGATCTTCGCGGCCCCGGCCCTCGCCGCCGGTCAGCTCGACGCGATCACCCGCGGCGCCCTGATCGTCTTCCAGACCGATCACAACCTGACCCCGAGCGGCACGGCGGACGCCGCCACCTGGGCGAGCCTGATCGGCGCCCGGGCCGCCGGACTCGCGGATCCCGCCCCCTACACCTTCGTCACCGTCTCCCAGGCGATCCCGCAGACGCTCGAGGTACACCGCGGCAACCGGGTCGTGCTCACCAGCCCCGTGAACACCGGCGTCGCCGGCGCGCCGACCGCCAACGGGGTGTTCCCGATCTTCGAGCGGTTCACCTCGACGACGATGACCGGGACCAACCCCGACGGCTCCCACTACTCCGATCCCGGCGTGCCGTGGGTCAACTACTTCAACGGCGGCGACGCCGTCCACGGCTTCGTCCGCGCCTCCTACGGAACCCCGCAGTCGGACGGCTGCGTCGAACTCCCGCCGGCCACCGCCGCCGCCGTCTACCCGATGCTCGCCCTCGGCGACGTCGTCGCGGTCAGCGGCTGACCCCCCTCGGCAGTGTATAGTTGCCGGTAGGCAACTATTATCCGGGAGCGCATTGGAGCACACGCAGGTACCGCATGACTTGGCCGCCGATCTGCGGGCCGCGGTGCTCGGGCTCGCCCGCGATCTGCGCAACCTTGCCGCCGAGCACAGCCTCACCCCGACCCAGACCAGCGTCCTCGGCCTGCTCGACCGCGTCGGCCCGCTGCGAGCGTCGGACATCGCCGCCCGCGAGGGCCTCAACCCGACGCTCGTCTCCCGCGTCCTCGGCGGCCTCGAGGGCGCCGGACATCTCACCCGCCGCCCGGACGCCGACGACGCCCGCGCGGTGCGCATCGACGTCAGCCCCAGCGGACGGGCCCTGGCCGTCGAGATCAGAGACCGGCGGACGGGGTGGCTCGCGGAGCGGCTCGCCGGCCTTTCCGGCGACGAGGTGGACAGCCTGCTCGCGGCCCTCCCCGCGCTCCGGGCGCTCGGAGGGCGCCGATGAAGCGCCTGACCGCCGGTTCCTTCGCCTCCCTCGCCGTCCCCAACTACCGCCTCTACTTCACCGGGCAGGCAATCAGCCTGATCGGCACGTGGATGCAGACGGTCGCCCAGGCCTGGCTCGTGCTAGAGCTCTCCCACTCCGGCACCCTGATCGGCGTACTGGCGGCTGTCCAGCTCCTCCCCGTCCTCGTCTTCAGCCCCTACGCCGGCGCCGTCGCCGACCGCATCGACAAGCGCCGGCTGCTCCTCGCCAACAACGTCTGCTCCGGCCTCCTCGCCCTCACCCTCGGCCTGCTCACCGTCACCGGCGTCGTCACGCTCTGGATCGTCTTCGCCCTGGCGGCCGCCCTCGGTCTCGCCCGGGCGTTCACCGCCCCCGTGCAGCAGTCGTTCGCGTCGGAACTCGTCGGGCTCGAACTGCTCCAGAACGCCGTCAGCCTCAACAACGTGATGCTCAACGCCGCCCGTGCCGTCGGCCCCGCCCTCGCCGGCGTGATGATCGCCTCGGTCGGCGTCGGCGTCTGCTTCCTCGTCAACGCCGCGAGCTTCATCGCCGTCCTCGTCGCCCTCGGCGCCATGGACACCGGCGCCCTCCAGCCCTCGGAGCCCGTGGCCCGGGCCCGCGGCCAGGTCCGCGAGGGGATCCGCTACGTCCGCGCCAACCCCGGCCTCCTCGCTCCCCTCCTGATGATGGCCGTGGTCGGGACGCTGGCCTACGAGTTCCAGGTCTCGCTGCCCCTGATGGCCGCCGGGCCGCTCCACGGCGGCGCCGGGGCCTACGGCTTCATGACCGCGGCGATGGGCGTCGGTGCCGTGGTCGGCGGCCTCCTCATCAACAGCCGCCTGCGCGTCGGCCTGCACACGCTGTCGGTGCTCTGCCTCGCCTTCGGCGCCGCCATCGCCGGAGCGGCCCTGGCTCCGTCGCTGCCGATCGAGCTCGCCGCCCTCCTCCTGGTCGGCGCCGCCTCGACCGCCTTCATGTCGACCAGCGCCAGCACCCTCCAGCTCCGCGCGGACCCCCGGTTCCGCGGCCGGGTGATGGCGCTCTGGTCGGTCGCCTTCCTGGGATCGACACCGATCGGCGGGCCGCTCATCGGCGCCGTGTCCGAATACCTCTCGCCGCGGGCGGGGTTGATCGTCGGCGCGGCGGCCTGCGTGGCCTGCGCCGGCGTCGGGTGGACCGCCGCCAACCGCCTCCGAGCGCGCCGGCCGGCCGCCGCGAGGGCGCCG
>JBPCNA010000260.1:0-20166 GCA_051001735.1 Solirubrobacteraceae bacterium | reverse complement strand
CTCCCGTAATGCGAATAACGATCAGACATACCGAGGACTGTCCGAACGTCCCCAAGGCGGAGGAACGCTTGCAAAGGGCTCTTCGAGCCACCGGGAGGACGGTTACCGTCGTGGCTCGAGAGGTCATCGCCAGTTCGCAAGAAGCAGAACGTCTCGGCTTCGTTGGCTCGCCGACCATCCTGATCGACGGGGTGGATCCATTCGCTGGAGTGAGCGATCGACCGGCACTCGCGTGTCGGATGTACCGCTTGGACGGCGGAACCGACGGAGCTCCATCGCAAGAGGACATCGAACGTGTCCTCCAAGCAAGAGACTAGCTGCGGACCCGAGGTGGTTTTCTTGCCGCGCCGTGAAGCGCGATCGCGCTCTGACCTGCGGGAATGGCCGTGGGCCCGGATGGACTCGAACCATCGACCTACCGATTATGAGTCGGCTGCTCTAACCACCTGAGCTACTGGCCCGCGGACGCCATGATCCCAGTCAGTGCTCGTGCCCGTGGGCCTCGGACGGCCCGGTCGGGTGGCTGTGGGGGTGGGAGTGGACGATGTCGCCGTGGCTGTGGTCGTGCTCGTGGGCGTCACGCCGGGTACGAGCGTCGGCCCGGCCGCCTTCGCCGCTCCCGCTCCCGGAAGAAGCCGGCTCGGCCGCCGACCCCTCCTCGCCCTCCGCCGGGCCCTTCGCCGCGCAGGCCGGGCAGAGGCCGACGATCGGAAAGTGGGTGAAGCGGACCTCGTAGCCGAAGCTCCGGCGGAGCTCCTCGCGGACCGGGTCGAGCTGCTCGGGGGCGACGGCCTCGACGGTGGCGCACCGGTCGCAGTAGAGGTACTCGCTCTCGCCGCGGCCGACGAGGACGTAGAGCCCGGGGCCGTGACCCAGGTGGACGTGGTGGACGAGGCCGTGGCGCTCGAGCATCTCGAGGTTTCGGTAGACCGAGGCCGCGTCGATGGCCAGGCTGTTGGCCACGTGCTCGGCCGAGACCGGGCCGCTCGCCGCGAACAGGAGCTCGAGCACCAGGCGGCGGGCGATCGACACCCGCAGGCCGCGGGCCCGCAGCGCACCGACGGCCGACTCGAGATCCTCGAAGGCCAGCGCCCGGACCTGCGGGGCGCTCGTCACGACGCTGCCGCCGGCGACCGGCGCATCGGCTCAGGCGCTCCCGACGAGCACGCCGATGCCGAGGACGATCGCGCCGCCGAGCGTCACCACGACGAGCGATGATCGCAGGCTGACGTGGAGGAAGCGGTAGCGGACCCAGGCGATGGTGAACAGCTCGACCGCCACGACGACGCCGGCGACCGCGAGCGCCTGGTTGACGTCGCTGATCAGGAAGGGGAGCGAGTGGAAGATGCCGCCGAGCGCCGTCGCGCCGCCGGTGATGATTCCCCGGGCGAGCGCCGAGCCTCGCCCGGTCACTTCGCCGGTGTCAGACAGCGCCTCCGACATGCCCATCGACACGCCGGCGCCGAGGGCGGTGGCGATCCCGACGAGCAGCGCCGTACGCGAGCTCGTCGACACCGCCGCGGCGAAGATCGGCGCCAGGGTGGAGACGGTCCCGTCGATCAGCCCGACCAGCGACGGCTGGACGATCTGGAGGACGAAGTCGTCCTCGTCGCCGCCGGTGATCCGGCGGATCAGCCGCGCGAGCCACGAGTTGGCGCTCTTGTGGTGCTCGCTCCGCGGCTTGCCGCCGTCGGATGCGGCGCCGCCCCCGTCGTCCGCGGTCGGGACGCCGGGCCGCTCCGCGGTGGCCGCCGCCGACTCCGCTGCGTCCGCGTCGCCCGACCTGCTGGTGTCGACTCGGCTACCCATCCCGTCGGACAATAGCATCCGTATTCGAATAAGGGCTACCTAACAACAACAACCGCCCGCATCAGCTAATATTTCGCTATGGCTCACGAAGCGGCGGACACCCTCCTGACCGACAAGCTCCGCCACCGCCACCAGCGGGTCACCTCGCAGCGCCTCGTCATCTTCCGGACGCTCCACGCCTGCCGCCAGCACCTGACCGCCGAGCAGGTGCTCGACGCCGTCTCGCCCGCCCTGCCGGGCATCGCGATGCCGACCGTCTACGCCACGCTGCTCCTGCTCGAGGAGCTCGACCTCGTCCGCCGGGTCAGCACCGGCAGCGGCGCGGTGCTGTTCGACTCACGCGTCAGCCCCCACGCCCACACCGTGTGCCGCCGCTGCGGCGCCCTCGCCGATCTCGAGGCGCCCGATGCGCCGGAGGAGGCGCTCCAGCGCGCGAGCGCGGCCGGCTTCTCCGCGGACCACGCCCAGCTCCTCATCTGGGGCCTGTGCGCCGACTGTCTGGCCGCGTCCGCCAACTGAAGGGCGGCGGCGGCCGGCTTACGGCCTCGCCGAGCGGCTCGGGGTCCGCCTGCTCGCCCACGACTGACCCGCGGCCGCCGCCCCGTATCCTCAGCCGATGGACCTGACGGGAGCCACCTGCCTCTTGACCGGCGCCAACCGCGGCATCGGGCTCGCCCTCGCCCACCGGCTCGCGCGCGAGCCGCTGGCCACGCTGCTGCTCGGGACGCGGTCACCCTCGCAGATGCCACCGGTCGCGGCTCCCGAGGGCGGGGCGGCCGAGATCCGGGCGGTCCGCCTCGACCTCTCGTCCCGCGCGAGCATCGACGACTCGTGGCGGGAGCTCGGCGACCCACCGATCGATCTGCTCATCAACAACGCCGGGCAGATGACGGGCGGCCTGCTCGAAGAGCAGGACATCGAGCGCATGTACGCGATGCTCCAGGTCAACCTCGTCGCCGTCGCCCATCTGACCGCCCGCGTGCTCCCCGGGATGCTCGAGCGCGCGCGCGGCAAGATCGTCAACAACGCCTCGATCAGCGGCTACGCCCACTTCCCGGCGGCGACGACCTACGCGGCGTCGAAGGCCGGCGTCGTCGCCCTGACCGAGTCGCTGCGCCGGGAGCTCGAGGGGACCGGGGTGGAGACGCTCCACCTGATCACACCGGGGGTCAACACGGAGATGCTCGACGACACCGAGGCAGTCTACGGGCGCTATATGGACACCTCGGGCTGGGAGCGCGAGGAGCCCGGCGCGTGGGCCGAGAAGGTGATCGCGGCGATCCGCTCCGACGAGCGCAAGCTCGAGCCGGGCGGGAAGATCGGCTGGGCGGTGCGGGCCTCGCGGGGCCCGACGGCGCTGCTCGACATGGCCAGCCGGCGGATGTTCAGCCGCGAGCCGCGCCGGTGAGCGCCGGCTCGGCGGTCGGGCGCGGCCGGGCGACGTAGCTGGGCTTGGCCAGCAGGAGCTGGACGGTGCCGATCCGCCGGGAGTCGAAGCCGCCCTCGCAGTACGCGAGATAGAGCTCCCAAAGGCGCTGGAAGCGGCCGTCGTAGCCGAGCGCCCGGACCCGGTCGAGCTGGGTCAGGAAGTTCTCCCGCCAGCAGCGGAGCGTCTTCACGTAGTGGGCGGTCATGTCGTCGAGGTGGATGGTGCGCAGGTCGCTGGCCCGGGCCACCGAGCGCGAGATCACCTCGAGCGACGGGAGGCAGCCGCCGGGGAAGATGTGGGTGTTGGCGAAGCTCTTGGTCGCCTTCTCGACCTCGTAGGCCCGGTGGTCGATCGTGATCGCCTGGAGGAGCATCGCTCCGTCGGGGGCGAGCAGGGCGCCGCAGCGCTCGAAGAAGGTGTCGAAGTACTGCCAGCCGACGGCTTCGATCATCTCGATCGAGACGAGCTTGTCGTAGTTGCCCTTCAGATCGCGGTAGTCCTCGAGCAGCAGGGTGATCCGGTCCTCGAGGCCGGCGGCGGCGACCCGCCGGCGGGCGAGGGCGAGCTGCTCCTTGGAGATCGTCGTCGTCGTCACCCGGCAGCCGTAGCGGCCGGCGGCGTGGATCGCGAAGCCGCCCCAGCCGGTGCCGATCTCGAGCACGTGGTCGTCGGGGCCGAGGTCGAGCTTCTGGCAGATGCGGTCGAGCTTGGCCACCTGCGCCTCGTGGAGGGTGGCCTCGTCGGACTCGAAGACGGCGCAGGAGTACATCATCGTCTCGTCGAGCATCAGCCCGAAGAGGTCGTTGCCGAGGTCGTAATGGGCCGAGATCTGCTTGCGCGAGCGCGCCGGGGTGTTGCGCTCGAGCCAGCGCAGGCCGGCCTGGGGGAGGGCGACGAACGGCCGCAGCGCCCGCCGCCAGGCGTCGAGCTGGGGCATGTTGAGCGCGGCGAGGCGGGCGAGCTCGGGCAGGTCGGCGCACTCGAACATGCCTTCCATGTAGGCGTCGCTCAGGCCGATCGAGCCGCGCAGGAGCGCCGGATAGAAGGCGGGCGAGTGGATCTCCACCGTGACCATCGGGGCGCCGGGCTCGCGGTCGCCGAAGCGCAGCGTCGAGTCGCCCTCGACGAGCGTCAGCGACCCGTGCCGGGTGCGGCGCAGGAGCGTGAGGACGAGACCTCGGGCCACCATCTGGTTCATCGCGGGGCTCCTACCATCGGGGCGGACGGGGCGGACGGGGCGGGGGTCGTCGCGTCGGGCGGCGGCGGCTGCGGCTCCCGGGCGGGCGCGAGGCCGCCGCTCCAGGCGGCGGCCTCCCGCGAGCGGTGGGCGTGGTCTCGCTTGCCCCGGCCGAGCAGCGGGGCGCCGGTCGGGTTGGGGTGATAGCGGGCGCCCTTGAGCTTCAGCCGGAGGGCGTGGGCGTAGATCTGGGCGACCACGCGCATGGTCAGGGCGGGGTGGCGGACGAGCAGACGGTTCGAGAACGGCCGCCGCTCCAGCGAGAGCGTCGCGTCGAACACGACGGTTCCGTCCCGCTCGCTGTCGATGTGGACGAGGAGCTGGTCGCCGGGCTCGGTCAGGCGCCAGTCGTAGGTGTGGTCCATGCCCATGAAGGGCGAGACGTGGAAGACCTTCTCGAAGCGTCCACGCACGATCCCGCCGGCCGGCTGGGCCGGGTTCGGCTCCGATGACGAGGCCGCGTCGAGCACGTAGGCGTGCCGCTCGTTCCACGGCGTGTTGGTCACCTCGGCGACGACCGCCTCGACACGGCGGTCGGCCGCGTCGTAGCAGTAGTAGAAGCTGACCGGGTTGAAGCAATGACCGAGGTAGCGGAGGTTGGTGAGGAGGCGGATCGGGCCGCCGGGCCGTGCTCCGGTGCGCAGGGCGACGAGCTCGCGGACCGTCTCGGCCAAGGGCTCGGCCGGATCGCCGAGGTGGTCGGAGCGCCGGAACCAGGCCGGCGCCGGGCCGCGGGCCGACCAGAGCGGCATGCCGTCGAACAGGCCGGGGAGCTCGTCGAGGTCAAGGTAGGCCATGAACAGCGGGACGCGGAGCTCGTGGTCGACGTCGCCGCGGCGGCGGTGGCGGACCCAGCCCTCGTAGACGCAGCTCCTGCCGGTCATCGCCCGTCCCCGAGCGACTGGCAGGCCCGCAGGGCCGAGACGACGCCGTCCTCGTGAAAGCCCCAGCCCCAGTAGGCGCCGCAGAAATGCGTCCGCCGCGGTCCCGAGATCTCGGCCCACCGCGCCTGCGCGGCGATGCCGGCGGCGGTGTAGACGGGGTGGGTGTAGGGGATCACCTCGATGATGCTCGAGGGGTCGATTCGGTCGGTCATGTTTAGTGATACGCAGAAGTCGTCCGCAGCGGTCAATCGTTGGAGGTGATTCATGTAGTAGGTGACCGTGGTCATCGGGCGGGGGTGGGCGAAGAGGTGGTAGTTCCAAGCCTGCCAGGCGGCGCGCCGGCGGGGCAGGAGCGTCCGGTCGGTGTGGAGGACCGCCTCGTTGCGCTGGTAGGGGAACGCCCCGAGCAGCTCGTGCTCGGCCGGCGACGGGTCGGTGAGGGCGGCGAGCGCCTGGTCGGAGTGGCAGGCGAGCACGACGTGGTCGAAGCGCTCGGGGTCGCCGCCGCGGGCCTGCACGGTGACGCCGTCGTCGTCGCGGGCGATCGCGGTGACCGGGGCGCCGAGCCGGATGCGATCGGCGAAGGGCGCGGTGAGAGCGGCGACGTAGGCGTGCGACCCGCCGACGACGGTCTGCCACTGCGGCCGGTCGCGGAAGCCGAGCATCCCGTGGTTCTGGAAGAACTCGGCCATGAAGCGCACGGGGAAGCTCCACATCGCCGCCGGGTCGGCCGACCAGACCGCCGAGGCCTGGGGGACGATCAGGCGATCTACGAACGCCTGCGAGTAGCCGCCCTGGTCGACGTACTCGCCGAGCGACGGCCCGTCGCCGCCGGCGGCGAGCAGGGCGGCGAGCTCCCGGTTGAAGCGCAGGAGGTCTGAGATCATCCGCCAGAAGACCGGGTTGATCATGTTCGAGCGCTGGCAGAAGACGCCGCGGGGGGTGCCGGCGTACTCGAAGTCCATGTCCTCGGCCTTGACCGAGAAGCCCATGTGGGTCGGCTGGATCGCCACGCGGGCGTCGCGGAGCAGCCGGTTGAAGTTGGGGTAGTTGCGGTCGTTGAGGACGATGAAGCCCGTGTCGACGTGCCAGGTGCCGTCGGCCCGCTCGACCGTGATCGTGTTCGTGTGGCCGCCGAGGCGGTCGGCCGCCTCGTAGACCACGATCTCGTGGCGGGGATGGAGCTGGTGGGCGGCGACGATCCCGGAGACACCGCCGCCGACGACGGCGACCCTCACGTCGGCCTCCGCGGAGACGCACGGTCACCGGCTAGCATCGGGTGTCGCATGGCTTCGGAGGGTAGTTCGGTCCCCCCGCGGCGCACGGATCATCTGGGGTCATGGAGGAACAGCGAGGGGGGTGTCGAAACAACCGCTCGCCTATGAAACGGACTGCTCCCAGCCCCGCCGCGCCGCCCCGCAGCGGGCCTCCCCTGCCGCAGACGCTCTCCAGCTACATCCAGTCGCGCTTCGACGAGTGCTCGAGATCGCAGAAGGACGTTGCCCAGTACATCATCGACCACCTCGACGAGGCGGCCTTTCGGACGGCGGAGGAGCTGGCCCGCCGGGCGAACACGTCGAGCTCGACGGTGGTCCGCTTCTCTCAGGCGCTCGGCTTCGAGGGCTTCCCGGAGCTCCAGCAGGCGGCGCGCGAGGAGTACCGACGCGCCAACACGCCGGGCCCGCGCCACGACGGCGACGGACCGGCGCCGCTGTTCTCGCTCGACCAGACCGACTTCGAGACGGCGCTGGCCGCCGACCATGTCAACGTCGAGGAGACGGCCCGCAAGGTCTCGCGCCAGAACGTCGAGCGGGCGATCGAGGCGATCGCCTCGGCCGACCGGACCCTGATCACCGGCACCGACCAGATGGCCTTCTTCGCCAGCTAACTGCGCCACCTCCTGATGCTGCTCGACCTACGCGCCGAGCTCGTCGCCAGCCCATCGCAGGAGGCACTGAGCCGCCTCGGGCGGATCGACGCCGAGACGCTGGTCATCGGACTGTCGGCCGGGCGGCCCCACGCCCTCGTCCTGCGGGCGATGAAGCTGGCCCGCCACCGCAAGGCGCCGACGATCGCCATCACCGACGCGACGCTCTCGGAGATCGCCAAGCTCGCCCGGATCAAGCTCTACTACTCCTCGAACTCGCCCGCCTTCGTCCGCTCGCACACCGCGCTGCTCGGGATGATCCAGGCGATCGCCTACGGCGTCTACTCGCGCGACGAAGAACAGTACGCCGACCGCATCAAGGCGTTCCGGCTGAAGTAGACGGTTCGCGGCGACCGCCCGGTCCGCCGCCTGTCGCGCCTCGCTCGAGGCGGGCCCCGGACGGACCCCGCTCACCGGCTGACGCGAGCGACCTCTATGCGGTCATGGTCGCGTGGCTCGGCGTGCGAATCGCCGCGCCGTCGAAGCGACCGAACGTGAGCGCGGAGCCGTCAGCCGGCGTAGGCAGGATCGGAGCCTTGTCGGGGCATCGAGACTATCCGGCGTAGAATTGGAGCCCTATGTACGACGAGGCCACATTCCGCGTGAAGGCCGGCCTGGCCGAGATGCTCAAGGGCGGCGTCATCATGGACGTCGTCGACGCCGACCAGGCGCGGATCGCCGAGGCGGCCGGGGCCTGCGCCGTGATGGCGCTCGAGCGCGTCCCGGCCGACATCCGCCGCGACGGCGGCGTCGCTCGGATGTCCGATCCGGCGATGATCCGGGAGATCCAGGACACGGTGAGCATTCCCGTGATGGCCAAGGCGCGGATCGGGCACTTCGTCGAGGCCCAGGTGCTCGAGGCGCTCGAGGTCGACTACATCGACGAGTCCGAAGTGCTGACGCCGGCCGACGAGGCCAACCACATCGACAAGTGGGAGTTCAGCGTCCCCTTCGTGTGTGGGGCGACCAACCTCGGCGAGGCGCTGCGGCGGATCGGCGAGGGCGCAGCGATGATCCGCTCGAAGGGCGAGGCGGGCACCGGCGACGTGGCCGAGGCGGTCCGGCATCTGCGGGTGATCGGGGGTCAGATCCGGCGGCTGCGGTCGGTCGACGCGGCCGAGCTGCCGAGCGTGGCGAAGGAGCTCGGCGCTCCGCTCGATCTCGTCCGCGGCGTCGCCAAGGACGGTTGTCTCCCGGTGGTCCTCTTCTGCGCCGGGGGGATCGCGACCCCGGCCGACGCGGCGTTGGTGATGCAGATGGGCGCCGAGGGGGTGTTCGTCGGGTCGGGCATCTTCAAGTCGGAGGATCCGGCGAGTCGGGCTCGGGCGATCGTCGCGGCGACGACTCACTTTCGCGATCCCCAGCGGGTGCTCGCGGCGTCGGAGGGGCTCGGCGAGGCGATGGCGAGCCTCGAGACGCGCACGCTCGCCGACGAGCAGCTGCTCGCCCAGCGCGGCTGGTGACCCGGTCGCCCCGGGTAGGGGTGCTGGCCCTCCAGGGCGGCTTCGCCGCCCACACCCGGATTCTCCGGGACCTCGGCGCCGAGGCGAGTGAGGTGCGCGTGCCGGAGGACCTCGACCGGCTCGACGGGCTCGTCATGCCGGGGGGGGAGTCGACGACGATTTCCCTGGGCATCGAGCGGGAAGGGCTGGCCGAGCCGCTGCGGGCGCTCGTCGAGTCGGGCGCCCCGGTGCTCGCGACCTGCGCCGGGCTGATAATGCTCGACCGCGACCACCTCGATCTGATGGACATCCGCGCCGAGCGGAACGCCTTCGGCCGCCAGATCCGCAGCTTCGAGGCCGATATCAGCCTCGAGGGCTACGACACTCCCGTGCGGGCGGTCTTCATCCGGGCGCCGTGGATCGCCGACCACGGGCCGGCGGTGCTCCCGCTCGGCGACGTCGACGGGCACTTGGTGGCTGCGCGGCAGGACAACATGCTGGCCGTCGCCTTCCATCCGGAGCTAGCCCGAGAGACCCGGCTCCACGAATGGCTGCTTGCGGCGGTGCCGGCGCGGGCGGTCTGAGCGGGACCTCGAAACGGCCGGACGGCGACGCGACCTGGCATGCGCGGAAGAGCGGCGAGCGGCCTCCGTCGTCCAAGCGCACGCCCAGGGTGCTGCGACGCGGATGCCCGGGGCCCCGAGTATCGTCGCGCTTCATGGAGGATGCTCAGGGACTCGAAGCCGACGAGCTCGAGTGGAGCGGGCCGTCGGCGCGCCTACGCGTGCTGCGGCGCTACGAGGTGGGGGCGATCACCGGCGTGGTGGTCATCGCCGCCGCGGCGATCTGTCTGCTCGCCGGCGCCACAGCCGCCGGAGCGGTGATCGCCGGCGTTCTCCTCCTCGCGGGGTTGGTCGCCGACGTGTTCGTCGGTCGCCGGGTCCGAGCCTGGTCGTATGCCGAGCGAGCTGATGATCTGCTCGTGCGGAGGGGCGTCATGTTCCGGCGGATGTCGGTCATCCCCTACGGGCGCATGCAGTACATCGAGGTCGCCGCCGGGCCGTTCGAGCGGGCGTTCGGGCTGGCCACCGTGCAGATGCACACCGCCGCCGCGGCCAGCGACGCCCGCATACCGGGATTGTCGACCGACGAAGCCGCACGCCTCCGCGACCAGCTGACCTCGCTCGGCGAGGCGCACGCCACCGGGCTTTGACCGAGCCCGACGGCCCCGTCCCGGCCGGGGAGGTTCCGGCGCCGGGGCTCCCGGCGCCGGTTCTCGGCGGCGGCTGGCAGCGGCTCCACCCGCTTTCGCCCGTGGTGCGGGCCGGGCGGGGGACGATCTTCATCTTCATCGTCGTCGTGTTGCCGGTGCTCGGCAGCCAGCAGGGATCGGGCAACGGACTAGAACACGCCGCCGGCCTGCTCGCGGTTCTCGTGCTCGCGGTGGTTTCCTGGCTCGTCACTCGGTGGCGCGTCGAGGAAGGCGTGCTCCGCGTGGAGAGCGGGCTCCTGCGGCGGACGTCCGAGCGCTTCCCGCTGAGCCAGATTCAGGCGATCGACACCGTCCGCCCGGGTCTGGCCCGGGTCTTCGGGCTCGCCGAGCTGCGGATCCGCCTGGCCTCCGGCAGTGGCCGCGCCGGGCGGCTGGCCTACCTCTCGAACGCCGAGGCCGAGAGCCTGCGGGCGCGACTGCTCGCGCTCAGCCACGGTCTGTCCGAGGCGACACCGGCGCCGCCGGAGCGGGCGCTCGTGAGCGTCCCCACCGGCCAGCTGCTCGCCTCGATCCTGCTGAGCGGAGCCGGGCTCTGGTTCATCGCCGTGATCGTCGCGCTGGTCCTGCTCGTCACGCTCGTCTCCGGCGCGGCGTCCGCCATCTTCAGCGGGGGCGTTGCGCCGCTCGTGGGGCTCTTCGTCGGCGTCTTCCGACGCTTCAACGGCGAGTACGGCCTGACCGTCGCCGAGGCTCCCGACGGGCTGCGCCTCCGCTCGGGACTGGTGGAGACCTCGGCCGAGACCATTCCTGAGGGCCGGATCCAGGCGATCCGGATGATCGAGCCGCTGGCCTGGAGGCCGTTGGGGTGGTGCCGGTTGGAGGTCGACGTGGCCAGCCAGAAGTCCGCCGGGCGCCAGGACAGAAATCAGTCGAAAGCCGCACGGGCGCTGCTCCCGGTCGGGAGCCACGAGCAGGCCTCCTTCCTTCTGGGCCGGGTGTTCCCGGATCTCCCGCTCGAGCGGCAGCCGCCGCCGGCCCGGGCGCGCTGGAAGTCCCCGCTGCGATTCCGCTTCCTCTCGTGGTCGGCCAACGACCGCTACGCCGTCACGACCAGTGGTCGGCTGCGGCGCGTCACCGACTGGGTTCCTCTCGCCAAGGTCCAGAGCCTTCGGCGCGTGGACGGCCCGCTCCAACGGCGGCTGCGCCTCGCGAGCATCCACCTCGACACCGCCGGCCGGCGGGTCTTCGCGGTGGCGCGCGATCGGGATCGAACGGAAGCGGCAAAGCTGATGGCCGACCTGCCTGAAATGTGCCGGCAGGCTCGGCAGGAGCCATCGGCAACGCCCGCGCCCTCACCCTGACGGCTCGTCCACGGCCACGCTCATCGGCGACCGCTTACTTGATCCCGAGCGCTTGCTTCAACGCCGCGTCGGCCGCCTTCGCAGCAGTTACGTCCACGACGATGCTCGCGCCCGCCTGCTCTGCGGCCGCCTTGCTGTGGGTGGCCGCCGCGGCCACGATCGCGTTGAGGTCAGATTCGACGCGGGTTGCCCCATTGGTGAGCGTGTTGAAATTCGCCGCCAGCTTGGGTGGAGGCTTGAGCGTCTCGAGCTGACTGAGCTGGGTCTGCCAGCGACCGGCAAGGCCGCGGAACGTAGAAAGGATCTGCGTGTCCGACTGCGACCCGGCTGTCTGTATGGCGGTCCCGATCGATGCGGAGGCTTGCTTCAGCTGCCCGATTGCCGCGGTGTAGTCCGTCTTGAACTTCGCGGTCTCGTCCGGCGACGAGTCTGCCGCCACAGCCTGCAAGCGTGGCGGCCGCCGCCACTCCCCCCACGAAACCACTCCGCATCGGCTCCTCCTCAGTAGACGCCTCGCCTTCCAGGCTCGCGCGGGAAGGTTAGCTCCGATGGCCCGTCCCGGGACGGGCGCCCTTCCCACGCCGGAGCCGGGGCTGCGCTCTCGCGGGTTCGATCAGGCGTCGCGGAACGGCGTCTGAGGCCGGCGCCGCCGCGTCGGGGCTGTCGTCGCGCGGGAGTCGACCGCCCTCAGGCCGACGACCACAGTCCGCTTGGTCGGGAGGTCAGTCGGCTTTGTAGGCGGCGCTGGTCGCCGGTCCGGCGCCGTTGTTCGGCGGCGTCGTCTCGGGCGTCGGCAGGATCCGCACGGTCGACGGGGCGCCGGCCCCCGAGGTCCCCGCGGTCGCCGGCGACCCCGTCGGCTGGGCCGTCGTCCCGCCGAAGGCGGGCGTCGTCGTCCCGGCGGCGTTCGGGTGCGTCGGACCCGAGCTGAACACGCCGGCTACGGTGAGGACGATCAGCAGGGCGACCACGACGACCACGGCCGGCGCCAGCACGCGAGCTCCCGGCAGCCGAGCCGGGAGTCGGACGCTCAGTCGCTCGATCGCCCCAGCTCGCTGCGCCGGCGTCGCCCCGGCCGCCGGCACGGCCGCTGCCTCGCGTGACCGCCCCTCGGCATAGCCGAGGGCGACGGCGACCTCGTCGACCGGGATCACCCCGGTCGGCGCGTCGACGGCCGGCGCCGGGCGGCTCGGACTCGGTCGCTCACCGGCGGCCCGGGTCGTTCGCGGCTCGGGCCTCGCGGTGTCCCGCGGCACGACCCGGGGATGTGGATCGGGCGCGGTCGCGGCAGGCGGCCCCGCGACCGGTGCCGGGGGAGGTGGTTCGGCGGCGGGCGCGGTCACGGCGGCCGGCGTGACCGTCTCGGCCGCAGGCGGCGGACCCACCGGCGCCGGAGCATCCAACCCGGTGCCCGGAGCGGCCGCGGCCGGCGCGGCCAAGGCGGCGGGCGGAGCGGTGGGCGGAGCGGTGGGCGGAGCGGCGGCGCCGGGCGGTCTCATCGCAGCCGCGGCGTTGGCTCGCTGGACCGGGACCTCCGGCGGGGTGTCGGCGGCCGGGGCGGCGGCGATCCGGACCGGGCCGTTCCGGGCGCCGTCGGCTCCCGCGACCGGCGCCGCGTGGCGCAGGGCGGCGATGATCGCCTGCCGGGCGATCGGATCGAGGAAGCGGACGGGGGGGTAGAGGTAGTCTCGCTCGGCCTGGCGCTGGGCGTTCTGGGCGCCCCGGCAAGCCACGCAGCGGGCCAGATGGTGGCGCAGGTGATGGCGCTCCGCCGGGCTGAGCGTCTCCTCGGCGGCGCCGGCCAGAAGCCTCGGCACCTGCGGGCAGAGCGGGTCGTCCGGGCGGGGAAAGCCTCCGGAAGGGTCCTCCGCCCGCTCGGCGGCGGCCTCACGGGCCTTGGCGAGGAGGAGCGCGTCGGGATTGAGGGCGAGCGGCCGAGTCGCGTGGACGGCGGTCGATCGGAAGCCGGCGAAGGCGGCGGCGGCGGCCTCCACCGACGGTTCCCGGCCGCACACGGCCTCGCAGTAGGCGATCACCGCCGGGCCGCGCAGATCGCAGAGCGCGGCCAGGGAGGCGGGCTCCCCGTCGAGCACGCCGCGAGCGCTAACCGCTGGCCGGTGGTCCGACATCTGCTGAAGGGTAGGTCAATTTCGAAAATTCCCTGCGTGTGACGGCCTGGTTGCGCTACGAGGGCGAGTCAGGCCAACACGAAGCGAACGACATCGTCGGCGACCGTCTCGCGGATCCGGCCTTCGTTGAGCAGGAGGTCGACGTGGCCGAGCACCTCCGAGAGCGTCAGGTAGGCCTGGGTCACCGCGACGTTGCCCCAGAGGGCCTGGGCGATCTCGTATGCGCTCAGCGGATGCCCGGCGATCAGGTCGTGGATCTTCTCGGCCCGGCGCTCGTAGAGTCGCAGGCGCTCGTCGATCAGCGTCCGGTGGTCCTCGATCGGCTCGCCGTGGCCGGACAGAACGAGCTCGATGTCCATCTCCCGCGTCGCCTCCAGCGATTCGATGTAGGAGACGAGCGCCTGCGGCCGCCCCCCGACATCGTCGGCCGGCCCGCCGAGCGACCGGGTCAGCAGGGGGTTCGACGAGATGTGGGCGATCAGGTGGTCGCCGCCGATCAGGATCTTCCGCTCGGCGTCCCAGTAGACGGTGTCGCTCGGGCTGTGTCCCGGTCGGTGGAGCACCTCGAGGGTCCGGTCGCGCAGCCGTACGCTCGACCCCGCCGGCAGCGGTCGGGTGACGGTGACGCTCGCGCCCCACGCCCTGTAGCTCGCCGAGACCGCCCGGAGGGCGTGGACGACGTCGGCGGGAAGGCCGTGGCGGAGCATCATCCGGGCGGCGAAGCGATCGTCGAGTTCCATATCCCGGCTGTAGCGCTCGAGGTAGGGCGCAACCAGGTCGAGGGCGGCGACCTCGGCTCCCGACCGCCGGGCGATGATCCCGCCGAGGCCGATGTGATCCATGTGCTGATGGGTCAGCACGAGCAGGCCGATGTCCCCGATCGTGTGCCCCCGCGTCCTCAGAGCCTGCTCAAGCTCGTCGAGCGCCTCACCCGAGTTGGGTCCGGCGTCGATCAGCGTGAGCGGATCGTCCTCGAGCAGGTACAGATTGACTCGGCCGACGGCGAACGGCGTCGGGATCGCCAGGCAGTGAATCCCGGCCTGCTCGGCGACCTCGGTCACGCCCGGATCAGCGCGAGCACCTCGTCGCGGCGCCGTTCCATGTCCTCGCGCGACACGAGCGACTCGAGGCAGAGTCGCAGCAGCGGCTCGGTGTTCGACGGCCGCACGTTGAAGTGCCAGTCGTCGTAGTCGATCGAGATCCCGTCCAAGCGGTCCTGGCGGGCGTCGTCGTAGTGGGCGGAGATCGCCTCGATCCGGTCGGGTGGGTCCGCCACCTCGCTGTTGACCTCCCCGGAGATGAAGTAGCGCGAGTGGTACGGCGCGAGGAGCTCCGACAGGGGCCGCCCCGAGCTCGACAGCAGCTCGAGCATGAGCAGCGCCGGCAGCGTCCCCGAGTCGGCGCAGTAGAAGTCGCGGAAGTAGTAGTGGCCCGAGACCTCCCCGCCGAACAGCGAGCCCTCGGCGCGCATACGGGTCTTGAAGAAGGCGTGGCCGACGCGGTTGACGTGGGCGACGCCCCCGGCCCGCTCGACCGTGTCGGGGACCGCCCGCGAGGCGCGTACGTCGTAGAGGATCGTCTCGCCCGGCTCGCGCTTGCCCAGCAGCGACTCGGCGAGCAGCGCGGTGAGGAAGTCGCCGTCGATGAACTCGCCCGTCTCGTCGATGAAGAAGCAGCGGTCGGCGTCCCCGTCCCAGGCGATGCCGAGGTCGGCTCCCTCGGCCCGCACCCGCTCGATGATCAGGCGGCGATTCTCCGGCAGCAGGGGGTTCGGCTCGTGACCCGGGAAGTTTCCGTCCGGCGTCCAGTAGGTCTCGATCAGGTCGAGATCGAGCCCCCGCAGGAGCGGGCCGAGCATCGGCCCGGCCATGCCGTTGCCGCCGTCGAGCACCACTTTCAGACCGCCGATCTTCTCCGGGTCGACGAAGCCGAGCGCCGCCGCCCGGAACTCCTCGTAGATTTCGACCTCGGTGGCCTGGCCGCCGCCCGGCGCCGCACCCATGCCGGCCTCGACCGTTCTGCGGATGTCCTCGATCCCGGCGTCGCCCGACAGCGGGATCGCCCCTTCGCGGACGAGCTTGGCCCCCGTGTAGGCCGCCGGGTTGTGCGACGCCGTGCACATCAGTCCCCCGTCGAGCTCGCGGGAGCCGACGAGGTAATAGAGCATCTCGGTCCCCACCTGTCCGGCATCCACCACGTCGGCGCCCTCGGCCAAGATGCCGTCGCGGTAGCGCCCCGCCAGTTCAGGCGCCGTCAGCCGCATGTCGCGGCCGAGACCCACCCGCAGCTCGTCCGTCGGCTTGCCCGCCAGCTCGCCGAGCACCCGCGCGAAGCCCCGACCGATCTGCTCCGCGACCGCTCCGTCGATCTGGTCGCCGTAGCGCCCGCGGATGTCGTACGCCTTGAAGATCCCCGGGTCGATGGTCACCCGGCGCATCCTAGGCGGTTCCCTACGGCCACCCCAGGTACTCGCTGCGATGCTCGCGGAAGGTCGCTTCGAGCAGCTCCTCGGTCGCGACGCCAGGTCGTGGAGGGCGGCGATCAGCCGTTCGATCCGCGGCGTCATGACCAGCACGTAGCGCGTCGGCCCCGGGCGCGGGTTCCAGTAGGTGTGCGGCGTCCCCCGCGGGACGAGCACCGCCCCGCCGGCCGGGACCGCGAAGTCCTCCTCGCCCATGCGCACGCGGAGCTCCCCTTCGACCACGTACCAGGCCTCGTCGTCCTCGTGGTGGATGTGGAGCGGCGCGATGTAGCGTGGCGGGTCGGCCCCGCCGCCCCAGTCGCGCCACTCGACGATGACCAGGCCGGCATCCGGCGCGCCGATCCGGCGCCCGGCTAACGGGACGGCCAGGAGGCCGGCCGGCGGGTCGCTGCTCGGCTCAAACATCGGTGCGCACCTCGGCCCCGTCCTGGCCCCACCGGGTGTGGAAGACGCCATCCCGGTCGACGCGGCGGTAAGTGTGGGCGCCGAAGTAGTCGCGCAGGCCCTGGATCAGGCTCGCCGGACCGCGCTCGCGGCGGTAGCCGTCGTAGTAGGCCAGAGCCGAGGAGAAGGCCGGCACCGGCACCCCGAGCTCGGTCGCCGCGACCACCACCCTCCGCCACGCGTCCTGCGCCTCGGCTACGGGGTCGCGGAAGTGGTCGACCAGCAGCAGGTTCTGCGTGTGCGGGTCGTCCTCGTAGGCTTCGCGGATGCGGTCGAGGAAGCGGGCCCGGATGATGCATCCGCCTCTCCAGATCGTCGCCGTCTCGCCGAGGTCGATGTCCCAGCCCTCGGTCTCGGCGGCGGCCGCGATCTGCTGGAAACCCTGAGCGTAGGCGACGATCTTCGAGGCGTAGAGCGCGTGGCGGATGTCCTCGATGAGCGACCGGTCGGGTTCTCGGCCGGCGCCGGGACGCGGACCCGCCAGCCGCTCCGACGCGGTTGCCCGCTGGTCGCGCAGGGCCGAGAGGCTGCGGGCGAAGACCGCCTCGGTGATCGCCGTCAGGGGAACGCCCAGCTCGAGCGCGTCCTGCGCCGTCCACCGGCCGGTGCCCTTCTGCTCGGCCTGGTCGACGATCACGTCCACCAGCGCACGGCCGGTCGCCCCGTCGACCTTCCCGAGGACGATCGCCGTGATCTCGATCAGGAAAGAGTCGAGCTCGCCCTCGTTCCACCCGCCGAAGACCTCGGCGACCTCGCCGACGTCGAGCCCGGCACCGTGGCGGAGGAGGTCGAAAGCCTCGGCGATCAGCTGGATGTCGGCGTACTCGATGCCGTTGTGCACCATCTTCACGTAGTGGCCGGCCCCGTCGGTACCGATGTGGGCGCAGCACGGCGTCCCGTCGACCCGAGCGGCGATCGCCGTCAGTATCGGCTCGACCGCGGCGTAGGCATCCGCGTCGCCGCCCGCCATGATGCTCGGGCCGTTGAGCGCGCCCTCCTCGCCGCCGGAGACCCCGACGCCGAGAAAGCGCAGGCCGCGGCGCTCGAGGTCGGCCGCCCGCCGCTGCGTGTCGCGGAAGTGGGAATTGCCGCCGTCTATGATGATGTCGCCCGCGCTGAGGCGGGGGGCGAGCTCCTCGACCACTGCGTCGACCGGAGCGCCGGCCTTCACCATCGTCATCACCACGCGCGGCTGCGCCAGCGCGCCGACGAACTCCTCGACCGACCCGGTCCCCGTGATCGGACCCTCGGAGCCGTGCTCGTCGATGAATTGCTCCGTCTTCGACGGCGTCCTGTTGTGGACGGCTATCGGGATGTCGTGACGGGCGACGTTGCGAGCCAGGTTGGCTCCCATCACGGCCAGACCCGTCAAGCCGAACCGGCAATCACCGCTCATCTGCTGCCACCCCTCCGGACGCCTGCGGAAGTAGTCAGCCTACCCTCAAGGCCGCAACCGGGGCCGGGCGCCATATCCTCCGGGCCGATGCCTCCCCGTCCCGGTCTCCCGAGTCTCGCCGGCGCCCTCGCCGGCCCGGCGCGGCGGCTCGGCGCGGCGCTCCGACGCGTGGCCATCGAAGGTCGGCCGGCGCCGCCCGACGGCCTCGGCGCGCTAAAGGTGGCCGCCATCGATCGGGCCTGCGACCTCGTCGCCGCCCGCAGCCTGGCCGACCTCGGCGGCGTCTGGGCCGTCGACGGGGGCTACGCGTTCCACGCCGCCGCCCGGCCCGCGGTCACCCGGGTCGCCCTTGTCGACGAGGACTTCACGTCGACCGTGGTCGAACGCGCCGGACGCGACGGCGTCGTCGAGCTCGTCGGCGGCAACTTCGGCGATCCGGCGATCGCCGCCCGGGTCGGCGAGGTAGACATCGTGCTCCTCTTCGACGTCCTCCTACATCAGGTCCGCCCCGACTGGGACGACGTCCTCGACCTCTACGCCGCCCGGACGCGCTGCTTCGTGATCGTCCAGCCGACCTACGCCGAGGCGGGCCCGGCTGTCCGGCTGCTCGACCTCGGCGTCGAGAGCTACCTCGCGCTGGTGCCCGACGTCCCGATCCACCAGGAGGCGCTCGCCCGTCTCGACGAGCCCAACGAGCGGCGGGGGAAGCCGTGGCGCGACGTGCACGACATCTGGCAGTGGGGGATCGGCGACGCGGCGCTCCGGGCGAAGCTCGGAGCGCTCGGCTTCGAGCTCGCCCACCACGAATCGGCCGGTCGCTGGCGCGGCCTCGAGCACTTCGACGACTCGGCCTACGTCTTCGTCCGTCCCGGCGCCCGGGGGTAGCCGGCCGACGGTGCGGATCCTCTGCGTCGGCAGCATGTATCCGCCCCACCACCTCGGCGGCTACGAGCTCGTATGGGAGGCCGCGGTTGCCCAGCTCACGGCCCGGGGCCACGTCGTCCGCGTGCTCTGCAGCGATCACCGCGAGACCGCCGTGTCAGCGTCGCAGATGGCCGCCGGCGATCCGGCGGCCGACGTCCACCGGGAGCTCCGCTGGTACTGGCGTGACCACGCCTTCCCCCACCTCGGCCCGCGGGAGATCCTTGAACTCGAGCGGGCCAACGCCGCCACCTTCGACCGCCACCTCGACGCGTTCGCCCCCGACGTCGTCGCCTGGTGGGCGATGGGCGGCATGTCGCTCTCGCTGATCGAGCGCGCTCGTCGGCGGCGGTTGCCCGCCGTCGCCTTCGTCAACGACGACTGGCTGATCTACGGCCCCCGGGTCGACGCCTGGACGCGGCTGGCCGCCCGCCTTCCGCGGCGCCTGCTCGAGCGGGCGACCGGCCTCCCGGCGTGCTTCGCACCCGCCGCCGCCGGCCGGATGGTGTTTGCGAGCGAGGCGATCAGGAGGACCGCCGGCGAGCGGTGGTCGCTGCCGCCCAATGAGGTTGCCTACGGCGGCATCGATCCTGTGTTCCTGGCGGCCGAGCAGGCGCCCGACGACTGGTCGTGGCGCCTTCTCTACGTCGGGCGCATCGACCCTCGCAAGGGCGTGGCCACCCTGCTCGCGGCACTCCCCACGCTGCCCCCGCAGGCGACCGTGAGGATCGTCGGTGGCGGCGAGCAGAGGCATCTGCGAGAGCTGCGCGAGCTCGCACACCGGCTCGGGGTAGCCGACCGCGTCGACTTCGCCGGCCAACTCGACCGCAGCGCCCTGCCGGCGGTCTACGCCGGCGGCGACGCCGTCGTCTTCCCGGTGCTCTGGGCCGAGCCGTGGGGGCTCGTGCCGCTCGAGGCGATGGCCAGCGGCCGCCCGGTCCTCGCCACCGGGACCGGGGGCTCGGCCGAGTACCTGCGCGACGGCGAGAACTGCCTGCTGTTCGAACCCGGCGACGCCGCCGGGCTGGCCGACCGACTCGGTCTCCTCGCCGCCGATCCGACCCTCCGGGCACGGCTCCGCGAACACGGGCGAGCGACGGCGCGGGCCAATACCGACGCGACCTTCAACGACCGGGTAGAGGCGGTCATCGGCGAGGTCGCCGGCGGTCGCTTCCCGGCGGAGCGGCCGGGCGGTCTTCGACGCTGACGCTTACGTAGAAGTCGCCGGAGAATGCCGCCACGACCACCGCGGGCACCGGCCCGGCTGCACCGGGAGGCCCCGAGGCGGAGCGTCCCGTGGGCAGCCGCGGGCGTGGTCGCGCCCCGTCCGGGGTCGCGCAGGCTCGGAGTCCGCGCTCCGCCGAGGGCGGCAGCTCGTGCATCAGGCACGATGTCTCCGGCAGGCCGCCGATCCTCTAACCGGCCGCCACGGCGGCCCGCTCCCAGGCAGCGAGGAAACGGGGGGCGGGCGCCTGGGTGTAGGCCGCCTCGG
>JBPCNA010000259.1:0-7186 GCA_051001735.1 Solirubrobacteraceae bacterium | reverse complement strand
GGAGGTCCGCGGCGCGGCGAGCAGGGCCGTCCCGTGTTCGGGGGCGGGGATGGAGAGGAGGACGAGGTCGGAGTTCCGGCCCCCACCGGCGCGCCGGCGCGGCTGGGCCAGGTCCCAGACCTTCCCGATGCAGAGCAGCTCGCGCAGGCCCGGGGTGGCCGCCGTCAGGTAGCCGAACGTCCGGCTCGACGCGAGTAGATCGGCGAGGGCCCGCGCCGGCAGCTGGTCGGCGAGGTACTCCTCGAGCGCCCTCCCCGGGTCGATGGCGATCGTGAAGAGGCCGGGGGCGACCTCCCGCTCGGCGGCTGTCGATTCGCGGGCGCCGAACATCCGCTCCACGTCGCCGCGGCCGCCGATCTCGGCGACGATCGTCCGCCGACCCTGGCCGGCCGCCCGCAGGCCGAGCGCCGCGGCGACCGTCGACTTGCCGACCCCGCCCTTCCCGGTGACGACGACGAGGCGCTTCTCGAGCAGGCCGGACGAGCTCATCGGCGGGCGATGCTACGCCCCTGGAAGGAATCGCCCCGGCGCCTGCGAATAACGGCGGGTACTCACTAACCCTCGCAAGGAGGGCCTCACCGGTGGACGGCAAGGCCAAGGTCATCGCATTCGCCAATCAGAAGGGCGGCGTGGCCAAGACGACAACGACGCTGAACCTCGCCGCGGCCTTCGCCGAGGAGGGCCATCGCGTCCTCTGTGTCGACATGGATCCCCAGGGCAACCTGACGATGTCGCAGGGGATCGACCCGGACACGCTCGAGCTCTCGATGTACGACGTGCTCGTCCACCACACCTCGATCCGCGAGGTCATCCGCAAGCGCGAGGTGGACATCGCCTGCGCCTCGATCGACCTGGCCGGCGCCGAGATCGCCATGTCGACCCAGATCGGTCGCGAGCGCTCGCTCCAGAAGGCGTTCAAGCCGATCCTCGAGGACTACGACTTCATCTGCATCGACACGCCGCCGAGCCTCGGCCTGCTCACCATCAACGCCCTCACCGCCGCCGATAAGGTGATCGTCCCCGTGCAGTGCGAGTATCTATCCATGCGGGGGCTGATCCAGCTCCAGAACACCCTGGCCATGATCCGCGAGAACCTCAATCCTGACATCGACATCGAAGGCATCCTGCCGACGCTGGTCGACTCGCGCACCCTCCACGCCAAGGAAGCGATCGAGATCCTCGAGGAGAACTTCGGCGACCGCGTCTTCGCCTCGCGGATTCGCAAGACCATCCGGTTCGCCGAGGCGCCGGTCAAGGGTATGTCGGTTCTGAAGTACGAACCGGATGGGTTGGCGGCAGAGTCCTACAGAGCGCTGGCGAGGGAGGTCCTCCATGGCAGGAAATAAGCGTGCGAGCATGCGTGAGGGCCCGCTGGCCGCGCTGTTTCGCAAGACCGACGAGGTGGCCCCCACGGCCGCCCGCGTCCAGCCCGAGCCGCCCCCGCCCCACCCGCGGGACACCGGCGTGCCGCACCCGGCCCTGGCCGCGAGCCAGCCGGCGACCGAGGCCGCCCGCACCCCGACGCCGCAGGACCGCCTGCGCCACGCGTTCTCCTCGGAGCTGCCTGACAACATGCTCGCCGGTGCTCCCCGCCCGCTCGAGCCGCCGGTCGACGATTTCGAGGACGTCTACGCACGGGACGATCGCGACGTCTACGCCCGCGCCGACCTCGAGGCCCGCGTCGTCCAGGCGCGCTCCGTCGGGCAACCGGTTCTGCGCGTCGTCGGCGTCGGCGGCGCCGGCGTCAACGCCGTCAACCGGATGGTCGAGGCCGAGGTCGCCGGGGTCGAGTTCATCGCCATCAACACCGACCTCCAGTCGCTCCAGCAGTCGACCGCCGACGTCACGCTCCACATCGGCGCCCAGATCACCCGCGGGCTCGGCTCGGGCGCGAACACCGACCTCGGCCGCCAGTCGGCGATGGAGGAGTACGACCGCATCAAGGCGCTGCTCAAGGGCTCGGACATGATCTTCATCGCCGCCGGCGCCGGCGGCGGCACCGGCACGGGAGCGGCGCCGATCGTCGCTCGCATCGCCCGGGAGATCGGCGCCCTCACCGTCGGCATCGTCACCAAGCCCTTTGGCTTCGAGGGGACCCGCCGGGCCGAGCAGGCCGAGCTGGGCGTGGAGACGCTGGCCGCCGAGGTCGACACCCTGATCGTCGTGCCCAACAACCGCCTCCTCTCGGTGCTCGACAAGAAGACCTCGATGGTCGAGGCGTTCCGCGTCGCCGACGACGTCCTCCGCCAGGGCGTTCAGGGCGTCTCCGACCTGGTCACCCTCCCCGGGCTGATCAACCTCGACTTCGCCGACGTGCGCACCGTCATGTCCGACGCCGGCAGCGCCCTCCTCGGGATCGGCATGGGCCACGGCGAGAACCGGGCGGTCGAGGCGGCGATGGCCGCGGTCTCCTCGCCGCTGCTCGAGACCTCGATGGACGGCGCTCACTCGATCCTCCTGTCGATCACCGGGGGCGAGGATCTCTCGCTCTGGGAGGTCAACGAGGCCGCCAAGGCGGTCAGCGAGGCCGCCCATCCCGACGCCAACATCATCTTCGGCGCGATGGTCGACGAGCGGCTCGAGGATCAGGTCTGGGTCACCGTCGTCGCCACCGGCTTCGACGACCGCGCCGCCGCCCCCCGGCGGCGCCTCCAGGAGCCGGCCGGCGAGCCCCGCGTCCAGCGCCGCACCCCGCCGGCTCCGGCACCCCGCCAGGAACGCCGCGGCGGCCTGTCGGTGGCCGAGCTGGACGTCCCCGAGTTCATTCCCCGGCGCTGAGCCGGCCGCGCCCGGACGGCGGCCGGCCGACCGGGCCGCGGCGCGCTTCACGCCCGGCTGTGGTATCGAGCAGGGCGCATGATCGGCTCTGAGCACGGCGTCGTCGCCGCCGGACATCCGCTGACCGCCGCCGTCGGCGCCGACGTCCTGCGCGACGGGGGCAACGCGGTCGACGCCGCGGTGGCGGCCATGCTCGCCTCCTTCGTCACCGAGCCGCTCCTCACCGGGCTCGGGGGCGGCGGCTACATGCTCGTCGCCGGCGCCGGCGCCGAGCCCGTCCTCCTCGACTTCTTCGTCGAGGCGCCCGGACGCGAGGCGGGGACAGAGCCCCAGACGGCGATGGGGCCCTACGACGTCGACTTCGGCGACGCCGTCCAGACCTTCCACGTCGGTGCCGCCTCGTGTGGGGTCTTCGGGGCCCCGGCGGGGGTCTGCGCCGCGAACGACCGCTTCGGCACGCGCCCGCTCGCGGAGCTGGTCGCCCCGGCCGCCCAACTCGCCCGTGACGGGGTGGCGCTCAACTTCGAGCAGGCCTACGTCCTCCGGATCCTCGAGGACCTGCTCACGAGCACGATCGAGGGCGCGGCCCTCTGGATGCCCGGCGGCCGGCATCTCCGCGAGGGCGACATCGTCCGCAACGCCGAGCTCGCCGACGCGCTCGAGCGCCTCGGGCGCGAGGGCGCCGAGCCGTTCTACCGGGGGGACGTCGCCGCCGCGGTGGCCGACTGGGTCGCCGCCCACGGCGGCACCCTCGGGCGGGCCGACCTCGCCGCCTACGAGGCGATCTTCCGCCCCCCGGTGCGGGTCGGCTACCGCGGCCGCGAGGTGCTGACCAACCCGCCGCCGTCGGCCGGGGGCACCCTCCTGGCCTACTCGCTGTCGCTGCTGGACCGCGTTCCGTCACCGCCGGATCCGCTGCAGATCGTCGAGGCGATGGCCTCCGCCCAGACCGAACGGACGCCCGAGTTCGTCGAGGGCCTGATCGAGGACGGCTTCCTCGAGCGCTTCCTCGCCGACCGCCTCGGCTCGACGACCCACATCTCGGTGATGGATGGCGACGGGCTGGCGTGCAGCGTGACGACGACGCTCGGCCAGGGGTCGGCGATGGTGGTGCCCGGGACCGGCCTCCACCTCAACAACATGATGGGCGAGGCTGATCTCAACCCACTCGGGTTCCACCGCCACCCGCCGGGGCGGCGCATGCCGAGCATGATGGCCCCGACGATCGTCCTCGCGGGTGACCGCGTCGAGCTCGTGCTCGGCAGCGCCGGGTCGAACCGCATCCGCTCCGCCCTCCTCCAGACGATCGTCGGCGTCCTCGACCACGGCCTCCCGGCCGACGCGGCGGTCCGCGCGCCGCGGATGCACTTCGAGGACGGCCGCGTCTACGTCGAGCCGGGCACCGACGGCGAGCGCCTGGCCGCCGCCGGCTACCCGCTGACCAGCTTCCGCGGACCGAACCTCTTCTTCGGCGGCGTCCAGGCCGTCCAGCGCCATGGGGAGATGGTCGTCGGCGCCGGCGATCCGCGCCGCGGCGGCGTTGCGGTGGCCGCATGATCCGAGGGGTCCTCGCCGCCGCGGCGGCCGCGGCGGCGCTGACCGGGTGCGGCGGCGCCTCGGCCGACCTCTTCGCCGTAACCCGCAGCGGCACCGTCCCCGGGGCCAACTTCGCGATGATCGTCCGCGACGACGGCAGCGTGACCTGTAACGGCGTCCGCCGTCCCCTCCCGCCCGAGCTGCTGATCAACGCTCGCGGGATCGCCGACGACCTCGAGCCGCAGGTCACCGCCGCGACCGCCCTCCCGTCCGGTCCGCGCCCGGTCTCCACCTACGTCGTCCTCGCCCCCGGCGGTCGCGCCAGCTTCTCCGACAGCTCGCCGCACCAGCCGGCCGTCTTCTACAAGATCGGCCAGCTGACCACCCAGGTCGCCCGCCAGGTCTGTCGGCTCCCGCGGTGAGCAAACGCTCTAACATCAGGCCTCGGCGGAGCTCTGACGACACCGCCGCTTTGTGCCACCGAGCGGCATAACCGACGAGTCAACGCGGGGGTCTTTGAGATGTCCAGGTGTAGCCGGAAGGCCGTCTGCGGAGCGGTGGCGGTCCTGGCCGTCCTGGTAGGCCCGGCGTCCGCGCTGGCCGACAGCTCGCCCCTGGCCACCGGGCGCCCGAACCTGGTCGCCGCTCAGGCGATCAGCGCCACCCAGGTTCTCGCCTGCTTCGACGAGGTTCTCGCCACGCCGATCAACCTCACCGACGCCAGGTTCTACCTCCAGGGCTACCCGGAGGCCACGAAGACCGGCGGGGCCGGCGGCCTGATGCTGTCGAACGCGACCTCGGCCGGCGGCGGCCGCTGCGTCGTCGCCCTCTACACCGGCCCCGGGGACGCGCGCGACTTCTCGCGGCTCGTGGTCCTGGCCGGCGCGGTCAACGCGTTCGTGCCCGGCAGCGGCGGCTCGCCCAACGTCCAGGACGCCGTCGCCCTCCTCGGCAGCGCGAACGCCGGCGCCACGACCGGGCCCGACCTCACCAGCTTCCGGATCGACCGCTCGACCGGAATGGTCTCGTTCGTCTTCGACCAGTCGGTCTCGACGGCGGCGGGCGCGACGCTCGCCTCCGCCTTCCATCTCGTCGACGGGTCCGCCGGTCTCACCGCGCCGCCGGCCCAGATCCAGTGCACGCTCGGCCCGCCGGCGGCGCCCCAGTTCACGCTGGGCCCGGCCAACACGGTCAACGTCAACTTCGCCGTCCCCACCTGCACGCTGCTCGGCGCGTTCCCCGGCCCGCCCGACCTCGCGGCGGTGCGGAGCGCAGTCGGGGTGACCGTCGACGAGGGGGCGGTGACCGACGCCGCCGCCGCCGCCCTGGTCAACCCGGTCGGCTCGCTCGGCGTCACGCCGTCGACCACCCCGACGGGTCCGACGATTCCGCCGGCGACACCGATTCCGACGCTGCCCACGCCGACCACCCCGGCGGTGACCAGGCCGACGACGAGGACGTGCAAGCGGGTGGTCACCCTCCACCTCCTGACCACGGTCTCGCGGAACCTCCGCTCCGCCACCGCCACGGTGAACGGAAAGAAGCTGGTCGTGTCGAAGGCGCTCACCGTGACGGTCAACTTCGGCAAGTACGCCGGCACCAAGTCGCTCGTCGTCAAGATCAAGGGCAAGCTCAAGAACGGGCGCACCGTCACCCGGACGAGCACCTACAAGAACAAGTGCTGAGGCCCGGGTCGGCCGCCTCCTGAGGAGTCAGCCGAAGCGGACCTTCCCGTTCGACCGGGCCCGCGCCTGCGCCCGGCCGACGAACTCGAGCCGCTTGAGCGCGGCGCGGAAGAGGCGGGTGGCCAATCGCAGTCGGGCGTTCTCCGAGCGGAGCTCGAGCAGCCCCTGCTTGGCGTCGAGGCCGAACTCGACGGTGGCCGCCATCGCGTAGGCGCTCATCCCGGCGATCTGCTCGACGTCGGGTCCGGAGTCGGTCGCCTCCGCCACCAGGGCGGCGTATGCCTCGCGCGCGAGGCGGCCCGCCTCCGCGTCGGGCTCGGTCTCGCGATCCTCGAGGAACTCGATCGTCCCCGCCGGATACGGCAGGTCGTCCTGGCGCTCGACGAGCCGGAAGGGGCGCGTCCCGCGCGTCAGGATGTTCATGCGCCCGTCTTCCGTCCGCTCGAGCACCCGCTCGATCACGCAGGCGCAGCCGATCGGCTTGAGCTCGTCCTCGGCCAGCCAGATGATCCCGAACTCGCGGTCGCGGTCGAGGCATTCGGCGATCATCGTCCGGTAGCGGGCTTCGAACACGTGGAGCGGGACGTGCTCGGTCGGCAGCGTGACGAGGCCGAGCGGGAAGAGCGGGAAGTCGCGCCGGATGCGGTCGGGCATAGCCCTCAGTGTAGGCCCGCGCCCACCCGTCTCCGGCCGGTTGCGGCGGGGCGGCGGGCGGTCAGCATCAGGTTGTAGAAGATCTCCGCCGGCAGGCGCGGCTCGAGCAGGCGGCTGTCGACGCGCTGGAGCGCGAGGTAGCCGCGATAGGCGTACTGGCGCCACGCCCACGGGATGTCCTCCGGGGCGGCCGTCGACTCGAGCACGCGGTTGACCCAGCCGAACCAGTTGGCCAGGAGCTCCTCGCCGCTGACCCGCACCGACTCGAGCCCGGCGCCGGCGGCGAAGGCCGTGAGCTCGGCCGGAGCGAAGGCGTGGATGTCGACCCTGCTCTCGAGCGCGTGATCGGCGGCGTGGGGGTTGCCGTTCGCCGCGGCGGCGGCCACCGGCGCCGCGCCGATGGCCCGACGCCAGAGCGGCGCGGCGGCGGCCGACGTCCACCTGGGGATGCGCGCCCGGCAGTCGCCGTAGCGCGACGGCTCGCCAGCAAAGACAAGCATCCCCTCCGGGCGCAAGGCGAGGGAAGAATCGGA
>JBPCNA010000258.1:0-4791 GCA_051001735.1 Solirubrobacteraceae bacterium | reverse complement strand
ATCATCGGCGCGGGAGTGGGCCTGGCCGCGCTGGACTCCTTCGGTGCGGTGCTTGGCCTGTGGCAGTTCGTCGCGGCTCGCGTCGCGGTGGGAGTGACGCGCGTCAGGACCTGGCATCGGTAGACGCCTCCTCGAGCGCCGGCGAGTCGACCCACTCGTGTTCGGCGTGCTCGGCTTGATGGCGGATCGCGGTCAGGAGATCGCCGATATGGGAGTCGTGCAGGCGGTAGCGCACGCTGCGGCCTTCGCGGCGCGCGACAACGATCCGCAGATAGCGCAGCACCCGTAGTTGCTGCGACACGGCGTTGGGCGTCAAGCGCGCGAGCTGCGCGAGCTCATCAACGCTGCGCTCGCCGGCCGCCAGGGCGAACAGCAGCTTCAGGCGACTCGCGGTCGCAAACGCCGCCATCCGCTCGGCCAAGCGCTCGGCTTCGTCATCCCGCAGCGGCTGGGAAGGGCTGAGATGCTCGGCGGGATGCGGCACACCCACATACTACCGCATTACCGCGCAGCCATGCGGATGAACACGCCAGCATCGCCAGAAGTGCAGCACGGACTCGTGCCAGACGGCACAGCTAGCCGTCGCCGGGCCGGGACACCTCGAACACCACCCGTGCCGCAAACGGCTTGGCCGCCGTCGCAGCTCGCTCGCGCGTCTGCTCGAGCCATCCGGTGAGGTCGCCGCCGCCGGGATCTGACGCCTGGCCGACCTGGACGATGACAAGGACGTCCCTCGCCCGAGGTGCGTCACCTGGACGGAGACGGCTCGGACCGGCGCGGAGATCGCCGCGAGCACCGCCTGCTCGACCGCCGCATCGGCAGACTCGCCCAGGACGAGGGACGCCATCTCCCGGGCCAGGAAGACGGCGTTCGCGGCGAGCACCAGACCGATCAGGTAACTAGCCACCGCGTCGATGACAGCTGCCCCGGTCAGCTCGACGACCAGCGTCCCGGCCAGCGCCAGGCCCAGGCCCACGAGGTCGGCGACATCCTCGACAATGAGGACCGGCAGATCTGGATCGCGGCTGCCCGCGACGAAGGCGGTCCAGCTCTGATCCCCCTTCAAGGGTCTGGTTTCCCGGACCGCTGAGATGATCGACACGGCCTCGATCGCAACGGCGAGGCCGAGGGCCCCGAGCGTAAGGCTCAGGTGTGAGGAATGTCCGGGATGCAGGAGCCGGTAGGTCGCTTCGGCGAACGAGATCAATGCGCTCCCGCCGAAGACCACCACGGCGACGAGGAACGCCCACAGGTAGCGGACACGGCCCTTCCCGAGCGGATACCGGGCCGTCGGGGCCGCTCCGGCGCCGCGATGGCCGAGCAGGAGCGCGCCCTGGTTGCCGCAGTCGGCCATCGAATGCAGGCCTTCGGCTAGTAGGACCGACGCCCCGGTCACGGCGAACGCAGCCAGCTTGACCAAGGCCGCGGCCGCGTTGGCCGCCAGCGCCAGGGCCAGCGCGTGGTGTGCGGGAGTCGCCTCCCGCGGCGTGGCCGCGCTCATCGCGCCGCGCCGCGCCGCGCCAGTCTGGCACGCGGCGCACCGGGCAGGCCGGCAGCGTCCGGACGCCCACCGTCCTGATCTTCGAGCCGCACCTCGAGCGGTTGCGCGGCGCGCCGGCGCGGGTGGTGCTCGGGCAGGCTGACCCGCGCGCCTCGGTCGCTACAGCCCGGGCCAGTGGCGCACGACGAACCCGGCGAGCGAGCGCCGGGCGGTCTGCCAGCGCGTTCCGAACACGCCGCTGCGTCCGCTGGTGTCGTAGCGCAGCCCGTCGACGTACATGAACATGTGCCCGGCGTTGGCATACACGGTCAAGTGGCGGCCCGGGCCGGGCACGCCCCAGCGCTCGAAATCGCCGGAGGTCAGCGGCGAGGCGACCATGCCAGCGGCGGCGAGCGCGTAGCTGACCGAGCCGGAGCAGTCGTAGGCGGTGTCCACGAACGAGGCGTGCCCGCCGCCATATACGTAGGGAAAGTTCGCGATCGCGTTGGCGCCCGCGATCACGCGCGCGATCGGAGCCGGCGCACCGACCGGCGGCGCGACTGTCCCCGCCGGGCCGATCTCGCCCGGCCGCCCCGGCGCGGTAGCGCGCGTTGCCGCCTCGAGCTGGCGCAGCTCGGCACGGACCTGAGCATCGCTCGTCGCTCCCGGGCTGACCGTTGTCGCCAGGGCCGCTTCGCCGGGCGTGATCGCCGCGACGTGAGCAGAAACGCCCGCGGGCAGCGGCGAGCTCCGGGCCGCCTCGGGATCGCCGACCCCAGCGCGCCCCGACGGGGCGCCCGCGACGGGCGCGGCTCCCGGCACGCGGGCCGCGTGGCCGAGGGTCACCCGGCCCGCGTCGCGCCGACTACCCGATCCACCGCCGCTGAGCGCGATCACCGCAACCGCGACGAGCGCGAGCGCAGCGGCAACGCCAAGCGCGAGCGCCGGGAAACGGCGCGAGCGAAGCCGGCTACTGGCAATTTCACTCGCGGACACCGCGTTACAGCCCGACCCGGTGGCGAACGCTCAAGCCAGCACCGGAGCGCATGTCGGCCCACCCAGGCTCAGCGCCCGCGCCTTGGCGGCCACCACGCCCGCCGTGGCCAGCGCGAGCGCGAACATCGCCAAACGCGAGCACGACACGACAGAATCTGAACCTCACGCGACGATCCCTCTCACTCGGGGGCCTACGGGGTTAGCTGACGGGCTCTCGCGGAAAGCAGCGCTACGCCGCAAAAGCGACGATTCGCCCCCGAGGCCGCCAATCACGACGACCCCAAGTGGTTCCCCCGATCCCCCGGTCATGGGGGACTCGGCTGATCGGACTGAGCAAACCCTAGCCGACACCAACGACAGGCGCCACCAGTGGAGGACGGACAGCATGGGCGCGCGCCCCGATGCCCGCGTCTCGCCGGCGGTCGCGCGCGCCGCCGCCGGGCCCCCCCTTGGTCTACCGCTGGGCAGCGCGGGCCCGCGAGCGCCCGGGCACACCCGACGCCCGCCCGACGGTTCTCGCCCGCGAACCAACCTCCGCGCAACGGCCCGCCCCTCTCCAGATACCCCGGTCGGGCATCGTGTTGATGATCGCAGGCCCCCGCCCAGGCTCGCACCGCACGCCGGTACGTCCTGGTGAGCGGAACCGAAGCGATCGAAGCGACCCACGCGGAGCTTCAGGTCGCCCCTCGCGCTACTCGCGCTCAAGTTCTGGCTCGTCGACTACGACGTCGGCATCCAAGCGTCGGTTTCGCGGCAGCCGGCGGGGACGTCGTTCTGCGCTCTACGGATGCGGGATAACACGCCTGTCGCACTCCGGGCGGGTTCTACGCTGGCAGTACATCCCTCGAGCCGAACGGTTGAGATGAAGAAGATCAGGGGCAGCACGCACTCGATGAAGATGCTGTCGGGCTGCGTGATCTTCGCGATCGTCCTCGTCGCCAGCGGCGTGGGGGAGCGGCGCACTCTTCCTCCTTCCCCACATGGTGATGATGGGCGGCACAGGTAGCCAGCCCCGCGGCGCCGGAACGCCCGGCGGCCCGCCGAACAAGCCCTGATCAGAGCCCCCCGGAGCGCAACGGCCGACCGCTTGGCCGGCTGCCGTCAACGACCCGACTCTGACGCACCCCGAAAGCCCCCGGCCACAAGGAGGAGCACGCGATGATGTACTGGAACGAGCACATGACCAGCGCCGGCTGGAACTTCTCGAGCCTCGGCATGCTGATCATCGTTGCCCTCATGGTGGCGGCGATCTTCTCGGTCGTGTCCACCCTGCGCGGCAGCAGCGGCGCAGCCGCGTCCGCGCGGGAAATCCTCGCCCGCCGCCTCGCCAGCGGCGAGCTCACGCTCGCACAGCACGCAGAGATAACGCAACGCACGCCCGGCGATCGCGGCGCGCCCAGCGCGAGGGTCGCCACGTCGACGAGACCGGCGGGCGGCGACCAACCGCGCTCCGTGTAGGTGTCAGCGAACCACGACCGTGAAAGTTCGCGAGGCGGACCCCCGGACCCGACGTGCTGTGCGGCGACGAGCCGCCGGTCACACGCAGGCGGCAAACGGCCCGCGAGAAGCTTGAGCGGAAGCGCGAGCGTCTGGGCTACTACTAGTAGTGCTTTGTTAGGTGTCACTGGTGGTGGGCGGCGGGATGGAGGACCAGGTCGTCGAGATCAACGGGTGGTCGGCAGGTTGCGCAGTGGCCGGTCCAGCACTTGAGGAGCGGCTGCAGGAGCAGTACCGCTTGCTCGAGTGTCAGGCCGGCCGTGGGTGATTTGGGTTCTGCCGCTCCAGGGTCAGGAAGCCGTGCGCGGCGGTCACGAGGGCGGTGTGGTGGTACCAGCCGAGCCAGGATCGCCCTTCGTAGTGGTCGAGGCCGAGTTCGCCTTTGAGCTGGCGGTAGTCGAGCTCGATTTTCCAGCGCAGGCGGGCGAGTCTGGCGAGTTGCTCGAGCGGAGTGTCCGGGGGAAGGTTCGAGATCCAGTAGTCGATCGGCGCGTCGCGGCCTTGCGGCCATTCGGCGATGAGCCATTCCTCGCGCGGGATCTCGGTCAGGCTCTTGTTGTTCCAGCCGTGACTGGCTCGGACGCGCGCGAAGATGAACGTGGAGGTCATCGCCTCGCCGTTGGGGCCGTCGCGGAAGCTCACGCTCTGAGCGGCGCTCGGGCCCAAGCTCGCGATCCGGGCGGTGATCGTTTCGGGGTCGACGCTCACTTTGAGGCGTCTCGGTGGGCGGCCCTGCTTGCCCGTGCGGTCGGGAAGCGAAAACACCGTGTCTGCCTTGAAGACCTTCGTCTCGCCGCCGAGGGCGAGCACGTACTCGC
>JBPCNA010000257.1:0-2539 GCA_051001735.1 Solirubrobacteraceae bacterium | reverse complement strand
CGGCACCGCCGCCGCCTCGCCGGCCGCCGGGTCGACCGCCGGGGGTCCGCGTCAGATCGAGCGCCTCGTCCTGCCGAGCGCGGCGCCGGCCCGGAGCGTGCGGGTGCCGATCCTCACCTACCACCGGGTGCACGCGTTCCTCACCGAGTACACGAAGTCGATCCCCGACGAGACGGTCGAGCCCGTGGTGTTCGCTGCCGAGATGGCCGCCCTGGCCGGCCACGGCTACCACACGATCAGCCAGGCCCAGCTCTTTCACGCGCTGTTCGACGGGACGCGGCTACCGTCCAAGCCGGTGATGATCACCGTCGACGACGGCTACGTCGACGATGTCGCCAACATCCTCCCGGTGCTCGAGCGCCACCACATGGTCGCCACCTTCTACGTCATCACCGGCCGCTACCACGAGCAGGGCTTCCTCAACGAGACCCAGGTCCGCCGGCTCGACGCCGCCGGGATGGACGTCGGCGCCCACACGCGCACCCATGTCCCCCTGAACGCCGTTCCGGCCGCCGAGATGCGCAACCAGATCGTCGGCTCCCGGCGCGACCTCCAGCGGGTGCTCGGACACTTCGTGTACTTCTTCGCCTATCCGTTCGGCGCCTTCAGCCCGGCCGTGGTCGCCGAGATCCGGCGGGCCGGCTTCGTGCTCGCGGTGACCACCATGGGCGGCACCACCGAGTCCACGACGGCGCCGCTGACCTTGCCTCGGATCCACGTCGGCCGCACCCAGACCCCGGCCGGGGTGATCGCCTGCGTCCAGGTCGGCGGCTGCGGCGGAGGCGGGACCTGATCGTGCGCTTCGTCCCGGCGGCAATCGCCGCGATCGTCGGACTGCTCGGCTGTGGCCCGGCGGCGTCGATACCGCGCGGCGAGTTCATCAACCGGGGCGACGCGATCTGCAGGGCGACGGCCACCCGGATCGACCAGCTCGCCGCTCCGGCGCCGGCCACCCGTGCCCGGCCCGAGGTCCGCGCCGGCTACGTCGACGCCTACGTCGCCGAGCTCCGCCACGAGCTGGTCATGCTCCGGGCGATCGGCTACCCGCGGGGCGGGCGGCGCCGGCTGAACCGCGCCTACGAAGCCGTCGACGCCGCCCTGACCGCCGTCGAGCGCGACCCCCTGAGCTTCAGGGAGTCGTCGTTCGCGCCCTCGGCCGCCGAGCTCCGCGCCGCCGGCCTCACGGACTGCCGGCCGTAGAAGCGGCTTCGGCCGGCCGCCCCGCTCGATCACCGGGCGGACGATCGCCAGGCCGAGGCCGCTCCCCGGGAGCGCCCGGGCGACGAGGAGTACCTGGGACCGCTCCGCCATGGCCGGATGATCGAGCCTGGATGTCAGGTCCGGCGAAGAGCCGGGTAAGAAACCGCGCCGCCGTGGAGATAGGCGAGCACGCACCCGAGCCCGAAGGTGGCGATCACCAGCAGCACCGGGCCGGAGTCGTTGGTCAGCGAGCCGAGCAGGCCGCCGGCGAAGCCGCCGACCAGACAGGCGCGCCAGCCGGCCGACCCGGCGACCGGGGCAAGGATGCGTTGCGGGCGCGAGAACGCGTAGGCGCCGGCGGCCAGGCAGACCGCCGTGTCGATCGGCATCAGCCCCCGGCGCAGCTGGGTGAACGCCGCCGCGAGCTTGCGCCGGACGGTGTCGCCGACGTCGCCGAGCGATCCGGCGTGGAGCACGCTCCCGGTGTAGTGGCCGCCGGCGTGGGTCGCCAGGTCGAGCCCGGCCAGCGCGACCAGCCCGACGAGGGGGACCGCGCAGGCCAGCGCGACCGTCCGCCGCCCCGGTCGCCCGCGGAGGACCACGACGCCCGCCGCCGTGCCGCCGCCGAGGGTGAAAACGGCGCCGACGTCGGCGCCGAGGCGCCCCGAGGCGATCACCGCGGTGAACACCAGGCCCGCCGCGGCGAAGATCGCCGCCTCGCGGGCCCCCGACCGCCGCTGCGGCAGCGCGGCGGCCAGGCCGGCGAAGAGGACGATCGGCAGGGCCGCCTCGAGCTCGTTGCCGACGCCGAAGAAGCGCGATCCGGCGATCGGGTTCGAGCCGAGCAGCGAGACGGCGGTCAACGGCGACCCGAGCGCCAGATCGATCGTGTAGGCGAGCACCATCGCCGCCGCCGGCGCCGCCGGTCCCCGCGGCCACGGCAGGAGGCGGTCGGTCCACAGCGCGAGCAGGAAGGCACCGCCGACGACGACGGCCACCTCGACCGCTCGCGACGGGGCGAGCGCCGCGGCGGCGAGCACGGTGGTCGGCGTCCACAGAGCCGCGAGCCCGCCGACGCGGAGCGCGAGGCGCAGGCCGCGTCGCCGGAGCCCCGCGGCGCCGCCGAGGGCGACCGCGAGCCAGCCGAGGAGGAACGCGTCGATCGTCGGCCAGCGCCGCCCGGCGATCACCCCGAGCCGTGACCGCAGCCGCTCGAGCCCGGCGGCGTCGCGCCCCCCGCCGCGCGTGATCGGCTGCCCGTGGGCGGCTCCCGGGAGCGGAGCCCCGATCCAGCGCAGGACGGTGGGGAGGACGTCGAGGGCGGTGACCAGCCCGGGGC
>JBPCNA010000256.1:0-9417 GCA_051001735.1 Solirubrobacteraceae bacterium | reverse complement strand
TCGCGGGGGCCTCATGCCGCCAGCATAGGGCGGAAGGTCGACCAGGCGGCGGGCGGGCGCGTCGGGGCGGGCGAAGTCGCCGCCCGACGCTCAGAAGCCGAAGTCCCCGCCGCCGAAGTCGCCGCCGTCGCCGCCGCCCCAGCCGCCGCCGTCGTCCCCGCCGCCGCCCCAGCCGCCGCCGCCGCCGTCGTCGCCGCCCCAGCCGCCGTCGTCGTCGCCGAAGACCCCGTCGAGCAGGCCGCCGCCGGCGAGGCCGATGGCGCCGCCCATCAGCGAGCCCATCAAGAGGCCCTGCATCATCCCGCCGCCGCCGAAGCCGCCGAAGTAGCCGCCGGCCCAGGGCGCGTAGTGGGCGGGCGCGTTCCAGTACTCGGTCGGGCGGCCGTTGACCAGAACCTGGCGCCCGTGGGGGCTGAATCCCTCCTGCACGCGCAGGGCGTCGGCCTTGCAGGCCGGGACGGGCCGCGGGGCGCCGCCCTCGGGCGCCCACTCGACCTCGTCGGTCGACGGGCCGTGGCGCGGGTCAAAAAAGCAGGGCGGGCGGCGCTCGGGCGGCCGGCGACCCTCGAGATGCGCCTTGGCGGCGAGCATCGCGTAGCGGCCCTCCTCGAGCGTCTCCGAGACCGGCGCCAGATCCTCCGGACGGCGCGCCCGCTCGAAGACCTTGTTGGCCCGGTCGTAGGCCTCGAGCGCCTGGTTGTAGCGCTCGAGGGCGTCGGCGGAGACGCCCTTCATCTGGACGTCGACGTCGAGCGAGCGGATGTCCTCGCCGAGGGACACGAGGTCGTCGCGCGCCTGGTCGCGGACCTCCTCCCATTCGCGCTCGCGCCGTGACTTGTGTCCGAGGAAGCCCATGCCCCTTCAAGATAGCGCGCGGCGGGGCGCGCCAAAGAGGACTTCGCTGACCGCTGTCGCCGGCCGGCCGCCGTCCCGTCGCTACGATCGAGTGGGAGGTCCCCACCCCCCACCGCCCGAGGAGCGAGATGCCCAGAGCCGCGACCCGCCCGCCGACCCGGTCATGACCGGGGTCGCCGCCGCGCAGCAGGGGCCCGGACCGCGCGAGCAGGGGGCGGGCGGCCGCTTCCAGCGGCAGGACAGCCGCTTTCGCGACTGGGTGACGGCCGACGGTGGCTCGGGCTTCGCGCCGGAGGCGGGCCGCTACCACCTCTACGTCTCGCTCGCCTGCCCGTGGGCCCACCGTACGGTGATCCTCCGCCGGCTGAAGGGCCTCGAGGAGGCGATCCCGATGTCGATCGTCGACCCGATCCGCGACGACCGCGGCTGGGCGTTCCGCGACGTTCGGGGCGCCACGGGCGATCTCCTCCACGGCTGGTCCCTCCTCTCGGAGGCCTACACGGCGAGCGACCCCGCCTTCGACGGGAGGGTCACCGTCCCCGTGCTCTGGGACCGGGAGACCGGCCGGATCGTCAATAACGAGTCGGCCGATGTCGTCGTCATGCTCAACGGCGCCTTCGACGCCCTGGCCGCCCATCCGGAGCGCGACTACTACCCGGCCGCCCTGCGCCCCGACATCGACGCACTCAACGACGTCGTCTACGAGACGGTCAACAACGGCGTCTACCAGGCCGGCTTCGCCCGGACGGCCGAGGCCTACGAGGAGGCGGTCCATCCCGTGTTCGCCACCCTCGACGCCCTCGACCGGCGGCTCGCCGACCGCCGCTTCCTGCTCGGCTCCGCCCAGACCCTGGCCGACTGGCGCCTCTTCCCGACGCTCCTGCGCTTCGACCCGGTCTACGTCGGCCACTTCAAGTGCAACCTCCGCAGGATCGTCGACTACCCGAATCTCTGGCCCTACCTCCGCGACCTCTACCAGACCCCCGGCGTGGCCGACACGGTCGACGTCGACCACATCAAACGCCATTACTACCAGACGCACCCGAGCATAAACCCGACCGGCATCGTCCCCGTCGGACCGATCCTCGATCTCTCGGCCCCGCACGATCGGGCCCGGCCGGCCGGTTGAGCGGTGGGACCGCCCGCAGCGCCGCGTAGACTTCGCACCACCATCCCCGGCCCGCCGCCACGGAAGGCCAGCATGTCCATCAGCTTCTCGTTACCCCTACCTCGTGATCCCGCCGCGAGTTCGCTCGCGCGTCAGGCGGTCCGCGAGCGGCTCGGCGCCGTGCTCCCGGACCGGACCCTGGCCGACGTCACGCTGGCGGTCAGCGAGCTCGTGGCCAACGCGGTGCTCCACGGCCATGGCGCGATCGAGCTCCGGGTGGAGGCCGACGGCGTCCGCGTCAAGGGCGAGGTGATCGACGGCGGCGGCGGCTTCGAGCGCCAGGTGCGCGAGGAGGGCTACGTCGACGGCGAGGGCGGGCGCGGGCTCTTCATCGTCGGTCAGCTCGCCGAGAGCTGGGGCGTCCACGAGGGAACGACCCACGTCTGGTTCCACATCCCCGTCGGCGGCGCCCGCCCCAAGCTCGAGCGGCCCGAGGTCGGCCACCCCGGCGACGCGCAGCTCCCCGACGCGTAGGACCCCGGCCCGGGCCCGACCGCGCCCGACCCGCCGGACCCGCTCGCGGCCCGAGCGCCAGGCCGCCCGGCCCGGGCCGGCGCCGACCTTCAGCGAAAGAGGTCCTCGGCCAGCGGCCGCACGAGCGCGGCCGCCCCCGGCCCGTCGTCCTCCGTCACGTGCTCCGCGAGGCCGCTGAGGATCACCACCGGCTCACGAGAGTCCTTGCCGCGGGCGAGATCGGCGGCGGCGGCGACCTGGTCGGCCAGGGCGATCCATGTCGCGGCGAGCAGCCGTCCCCGGGCGTCGGCCCGTCCGCGCCAGTCGACGAGCGGGGCGAGCCCGGCGCAGCCGATCGCCACGTCGACCTGCCCGTGGCGCCAGGCCCGGCCGAAGCTGTCGGTGATCAGCACGGCCGGGGAGGCCCCGGTCAGCCCGCGCAGACGCGCCCGCAGGGCCCGCGCCGACCGATCCGGGTCGAGCGGCAGGAGGACGAGCGTCTCGCCGTCGGGGGCGTTCGACGCGTCGACGCCGGCGTTGGCGGTGACGAAGCCGTGCCGGGTGCGGGCGATCAGCGCCGCCGGGCCGTGGCGCACGAGCTCGACCGACTCGTCGAGGACCGCCTGCACCTGGCGGGGGTCGCGGCCCGCGGCGAGCTCGCGGGCGCGGGCCGTCGCGACGATCGACCCCAGCGCGCGCACCCGCCCCTCGGCCTTCGAGACCGCCTTGTGGGCGACGACGACGATCTCCCCGGCCGCCGGACGGACGCCCGCGGCGAGGATCAGCGCGGCCAGGTCGTCGCCCGCGGCGATCTCCGGGAGCCCGGGGACGGCGCTCGCTCGGACGGCGCCCACGCGAGGACCGCCCGTCAGCGGGGCCAGGTGGCTAGCACGGCGCGGGTCCGCTCGGCGTGGCCGGGGCGGATCTCGAGCGCCTCGCGGAGGGCGTCGAGGTCGCGCGGGGTGTCGACGTCGAGCAGCAGCGACGGCAGTTGGGCGACGCGGCAGACGGCGCCGGCCGCGGCGGCGCGCTCGCGATGGCGGCGGCAGCTGCCGGGGCCGAAGGTCGGCGCCAGCGCGTTGGGCGGGGTCAGCAGGAGGCCGTTGGTGCCGATCCCGTGGCGGTCGGGGACGATCACCACCGAGCGCCCGGTGCGGGCGTCGCCGAGCAGCCCGTCGAGCTCGGTCGGATCGAGCGCCGGGCAGTCGCCGGGGACGAGCAGGGCCCGGTCGAACCCGTCGGCGACGGCCCGGGCCAGCCCGATCGACGCCGCGGCGCTCTGGCCCGACTCGTGGGGGTCGGGCACGGGCTCGGCGCCCAGCTCGCGGGCGAGATCGGCGACCCGCTCTTCGTTGGTCACCACCAGCGTCGCCTCGACCTCCGCGCAGGCGGCCAGCGCGCTCAGGACGTCGCCGACCATCGCGGCGGCGAGATCGCCGCGGAACTCCGGGGTCAGCCCGGCGCTCAGCCGCTGCTTGGCGAGCGCGAAGCGCTTGACGGGGAGGACGGCGAGGGTGCGCACGGCCGGGAACGCTACTCGGCGAGCGCCGCAGCGAAGGCCAAGGTCTCCTCGGCCAGGCGGCGGCGGCCGGCGGCGTCCTCCATCAGCAGGTCGGTTTCCAGGGTCGGCAGCCCGGCCGCCGGCTCGTCGGCCACGAGCCCGTCGATCAGGCCGGCGTAGCAGGCGGCCACCCCGGCGGTGTCGGCGGGGAGACCGGCCCAGGCCATCAGGGCGGCGGTCGGGCCCTTGAGCACGCGCCCGCCGACGATCGGGCTGACCGCCACGCACGGCCCCGGCGCCGCGGCCAGCGCCTCGCGCATGCCGGGCACGGCGAGGATCGGGCCGATCGAGATGATCGGGTTCGACGGCCCGATCACGATCGCCGCGGCCGCGGCCACCGCCGCGCCGGCCGCCGGAGTGAGCGAAGCGTTCCCCGCTCCGCAATAGCGCACGTCGCCGATCGGCGCTTCTCCGCGCCGGCGGATGAGGAACTCCTGCAACCCGAGCCAGTCGCCCCCCGTCTCGATCTCGGTGCGGACCTGCTGCTCGGACATGGGCAGGACGCGGGCGCTCACGCCGAGCGAGGCGCAGAGCTCGGCGAGGGCGGCGCTCGGCGGGGCGCCCCCCGCCCGCAGCTGGTGGCGACGGGTGGAGACGGCGAGATCCTGGTCGCCGAGGTGAAACCAGACGTCCTCGCCGGCCGCGCGCCGGCGCTCCATCGCGGTGAACGTGTCGCCGGCGATGCCCCAGCCGCGGTCGTCGATGCGGTCGGCCAGCCAGTAGGCGATCAGGTCGGGGTCGGGCGAGACGTGGGCCCCGTAGATCTCGATGTCGTCGCCCGTGTTGGCGATCACCACGAGCTCCTCGCCCAGCAGGTCGTAGAGGCCGCGCGCGAGCTTGGCCCCGCCCGTGCCGCCCGAGAGGAGCACGACGCTCACGGGAGGCCGGTGATGCGCAGGCCGGCCCGGGTCTTGTGGCGGGCGTTGATCGAGATCATCATCGCGGTCAGCGACTCGGCGATCCGCGCCATCTCGAGGCGCCCGGCGTCGACGCAGCGCAGTCCGTCGATGCGGTCGATCAGCGCGGCCACCGCCTGCTTGTCCTCGCGCCGGTCGCCGCAGACGAGGACGTCCTCGTCGAGCGGGTGGTCGAGGTCACTGAGCGAGGCGGCGCTGACCGTGTGGAGGCCGGAGACCACGCGCACCCCGTCGGGCACCATCTCCTGGGCCTGCTGGGCCGCCGATCCCTGCCAGACCCCGAGCATCCGCGTGGCCCGGCCGCTGACTGCGGCGGCGAGGGGGACGGTCGCGTCGAGCAGGAGCTGGCCGCCCGAGAGGGCGCCCTTCAGGTTGGTCAGCGTTTCCGACTGGTTGCGGAAGGGGACGGTCAGGATCACGAGCTCGTTGGCGGCGGCGGCGGCGGCGTTCTCGAGCGCGTGGAAGCTGCCGCCGGGGACGGCGCGGCCCGCCCGAGCGGCGGCCTCGGCGGCCCGGCCGGCGTCGCGCGAGCCGATCGTCACGGCCACGCCGGTGGCCGCGAGGCGCACGGCGAGCCCGAAGCCGAGCGCGCCCGAGGCGCCGATGATGCTGACCGCCGGGGGCACCGCGGCGGAGTATATGGTCAGGGTGTGCCCCCGCCCGAGCGCCCCGATCAGACCCCCGCGGACCTCGCCGACGACCAGGGTCGGCGCGAGCGCGACGAGCTCGAGCGGGCGGCCCGGGCGCCTGAGGAGAGCGAGACGCGGGCCCACGAGCGCCGGGCCGAGAAGGCGGGATACCTGCGCGAGAAGCTCGAGGAGCAGGCCGAGTCCGACCGCGACGGGCCGTGACCGGCTTCCCGGCCGCGGTCCGGATCCGCGAGGTCGGGCCGCGCGACGGCTTCCAGAACGAGCCGGGGACGGTGCCCACGGCGGACAAGGTGGCCCTGATCGACGCCCTCGCGCGGACGGGCCTCCGCCGCCTCGAGGTCACGAGCTTCGTCCGGGCCGAGGTGATCCCCCAGCTGGCCGACGCCGAGGCGGTGCTGGCGGCGATCGACCCGCCGCCCGGGGTCGCCCTCAGCGTGCTCGTCCCCAACCGGCGGGGCCTCGACCGGGCGCTCGCGCGGCGCGACCGCTTCCACGAGGTCGGGGTCTTCCTCTCGGCGAGCGAGACCCATAACCGCCGCAACGTCAACCGGTCGGTGGCCGAGTCGCTCGCCGAGGCCGCGGCCGTGCTGCGGCGGGCCGGGGAGGCCGGACTGCGCGGCGAAGCGGTGATCTCGGTGTCGTTCGGCTGCCCCTACGAGGGCCGGGTCCCGGTGGCGCGCGTGCTCGCCCTCGGGGCCGCGCTCTGCGAGGCGGGGGCGGCCGAGCTGAGCTTCGCCGACACGACGGGCATGGCCAACCCGCGCCAGGTCGACGAGTTCTTCGCGGCGGCCCGGACGGCCCTCGGCGACGACGTCGAGCTGACCGCCCATTTCCACAACACCCGGGGCGCCGGCCTGGCCAACGTGCTGGCGGCGCTCGCGGCGGGGGTCGACTCGTTCGAGGCGAGCATCGGCGAGCTCGGTGGCTGCCCGGTGCCTTCGGGGGCGACCGGCAACATCGCGACCGAGGACCTCGTCTCGATGCTCGAGGAGATGGGGGTCGCCACGGGTGTCGACCTCCCGGCCCTGATCGCCTGCGCGCGCCAGGCGGAGGGGGCCCTCGGCCGCGCCCTGGGCAGCCACACGCTCCGCGCCGGACCGGTCAACTGGGGCTAAAGGCCGCGCGCCGTCCCGCCGATACATGCCGTGCACTCCCTCCCTCCCCCTTAGCGGGCCGGCCCTCGGGTCGGCCCGTGATGGTTGATCGCCGTGCGGCGGCGGCGCCTGCGCGAATTTTTCGGAGCGCCGGCGTGAGCGCGGAATGGCTGAGCGCCGGCGCGGTCAGGCGGGGTTCGGCCGCCGGCGACGGGGACGAGCTCCACGTCTGGCACGCGGTGCTCGGGTCGGGCGGCGCCGGGGACGCGGCCCTCCTCTCGGCGGACGAGCGGGAGCGCGCCGAGGCGTTCGCGTGGCCGGAGCTCCGCCGCCGCTGGGTGTGGGCGCGGGCGACGCTGCGCCGAGTGCTGGCTGCCTACGCCGAGCTCGACCCGGCGGCGCTCGTCTTCGCCTACGGGGAGCACGGCCGGCCGTCGCTCGCGGGGCGCTCCGATCTGTCGTTCAGCCTCTCGCACTCGGACGTCCGGCTGGTGGTCGTCGTGGCACGGGGGCGGGGCCGGGCGGTCGGCGTCGACGTCGAGCGGGTGTCGCGCTGCGCGGCGCCGCTGGCGGTGGCCGAGCGCTTCTTCGCGGCGTCGGAGGCGGCGCGCCTCGCGGCCCTGCCGGCCGCCGGGCGGGCGGCGGCGTTCGCGGCGCTGTGGACGGCCAAGGAGGCCTACGCCAAGGCGCTCGGCCGGGGGATCGGGCTGCCGCTGAGCGACTGCGCGCTGATCGGCGAGCTCACGGCGCCGGCGCTGACCCGCACGGCGGCCGTCGACCCGCGCGGTCCCGACGAGTGGGTCCTCGCACAGACCGCGCCGGCGCCCGACTACGTCTGCACGGCGGCCGTCGCCGGGCGGCGGCTGGTGATCGTCGAGCGCGAGCTGACGCTGCACTAGTGCTGCACTAGTCTGGCGTCGATGTTCGTCATGAGCGCCGCCCGGTGAGCGAGGAGCTGAGCGCGGCGCTGGCGCGGGCGCGGGCGGGCGGGCCGCCGCGCCACCACGAGAAGGCGGCGGCGCAGGGCAAGCTCCCGGTGCGCGAGCGCGTCGACCGGCTGCTCGACCGGGGCTCCTTCGTCGAGGACGGCCTGCTCGCCAACTGGGCGCAGGACGGCCTCGGCGCCGACGGCGTGGTCACGGGGAGCGGGACGATCGACGGGCGGCCGGTGGCGGTGATGGCCAACGACCCGACGGTCAAGGCGGGGTCGTGGGGGCGAAAGACGGTCGAGAAGATCATCCGCATCCAGGAGCGGGCGCTGGCGTCGGAGATCCCGATCGTCTACCTGGTCGACTCGGCCGGGGCGCGGATCACCGACCAGGTGCTGATGTTCCCGGGCCGGCGGGGGGCCGGCCGGATCTTCTACACGCAGGTCCGGATGTCGGGGGTGGTACCCCAGGTCTGCGTGCTCTTCGGGCCGAGCGCGGCCGGCGGGGCCTACATCCCGGCCTTCTGCGACGTGGTCATCATGCACGAGGCCAACGCGTCGATGTACCTCGGGTCGCCGCGGATGGCCGAGATGGTGATCGGGGAGAAGGTGACGCTCGAGGAGATGGGCGGGGCGCGGATGCACACCGGCGTCTCAGGCTGCGGCCACCTCCTGGCCGGGAGCGACGGGGAGGGGATCGAGCTGGCCCGCCGCTACCTGTCCTACTTCCCGACGCGCTGGCGGGAGGCTCCGCCGGCCGGGGCGGCGGTGGCCCCGTCGCGGGCACCCGAGGATCTGGCGGGGCTGATCCCGGCCGACGAGAACCAGCCGTTCGACGTCAAGGAGCTGATCGACGGCGTGGTCGACGGCGGGTCGTTCTTCGAGCTCCACCCGCGGTGGGCGCGGGAGATCGTCGTCGGCTACGCCCGCCTCGACGGGCGGGTGCTCGGAGTCGTGGCGAGCCAGCCGCGCCACCGGGGCGGCGTCCTCTTCGGCGACTCGGCCGACAAGGCGGCGCGCTTCGTCTGGACGTGCAACGCCTTCAACCTGCCGCTCGTCTTCCTGGCCGACGTGCCCGGCTTCATGATCGGGACGCGGGTCGAGCGGGAGGGGATCATCCGCCACGGGGCGAAGCTGATCAGCGCGGTCAGCGAGGCGACGGTGCCGAAGATCTCGGTGATCGTCCGCAAGGCCTACGGGGCCGGGCTCTACGCGATGGCCGGGCCGGCCTTCGAGCCCGACTGCTGCCTGGCCCTCTCGGGCGCCCAGGTCGCGGTGATGGGCCCGCAGGCGGCGGTCAACGCCGTCTACTTCAACGAGCTGGCGGCGATCGCCGACCCGGCCGAGCGGGCGGCCCGGACGGCCGAACTGCGGCGGGAGTACGCGGCCGGCGTCGACATCCTCCGCCTGGCCGACGAGCTGGTCGTCGACGCGGTGATCGCGCCGGAGCGGTTGCGCGAGGAGTTGGTGCGGCGCTTGGCCGCCGCGGCCGGGAAGGTCCGCGACTGGCCGGCCAAGCACAACGCGGTCACTCCGGTCTGAGGGGCGGGCGGGGTCGGCTGGCGTGGGGGCGCGCGGGGCGCCGGCAGGTTGGGGGCCGCCGGGGGCCTGGGCTGGTCGGGAAGCCCGGGGTGCGGGCGTGGTTGGGGCCGCCTGGGGTTGCGGGGGGCCGCCTGGGGTTTGCGGGCGGGCCGCATGGGGTTGCGGAGCGGCCGCCTGGGGTTGCAGGGAGGCAGCATGGGGTTGCGGGCGAACACCTGGGGGTGCGGGAGACGAAACGAGGTGTGGGGA
>JBPCNA010000255.1:0-23543 GCA_051001735.1 Solirubrobacteraceae bacterium | reverse complement strand
TGCGCTCCGTCGAAACCGCGAACCATGGTCGCGGGGAGTTTCGTGGCCACCAGCGGGGAGAAAAGATGGCCGCCAGTGGGGAGAACCGATGGCCGTACCTGGGGAGAAACCGATGGCCGTTGACACTGGCGCTCGGGATCGAGAGGAGGTTCTTCGAGCGTGGCGACCAAGGCGCGCTCTCGGGGACCGCCGCCGTGGCGTACGCCTTTATGATTCTGGGATCCGGCGCGGGGCTCGGCTCGGCGCTCGTGGCTCTTGCTGGGGCCGGAAGTCCGAATCGCACAATAGGAGCCGTAGCCACCTTCGGAGTAGTTGAGGCGATCACCTGCTCTCTGACGCTCATCGTCGCGTATTCGGCGAACAACCTCGGGGTGTTCGAGGTTCTGAGGCGCGGGCAAGCCGGCCCCCACCTCGTTACGTTGTCTGACGCCACGCGGTCGCTCGGGACGGTCGCCGCGAGCATCGCGTTCGGCGCGTTCAGTGGCATCTACTTTTTCCTGATTCTTAGCGCAGACGATCCCGGAACTCGCCCTCGCGTCGCACTGTTCCCGGGAACGCTGGGAGTAGCTCTGAGCGGCGTCGCCTTCTGGGTTGGATCCGACCGGCGCACGACGGCTGTCCGGGGCATGTACGCCGCCACGCTGGCGGTTGCCTGGCTGGGGCTCAGCGTGCTGCTCGGACTCACGCTATCGGGCCCCTACGGTTACGGCTCGTTCGCCGAGGTCGCCATCTCCGCAGGCTTGGTCCTCGCGTTGCCTGTCGGGGCCCTCTTGGGCCTCGCGTTTCGCCATCGGATCGTCGGACACGTTCGACGCCGCAAGCACGAACGTCGGGGCCCACCGCCGAGAGCTCTGGGCCAGCGGCGCGGCCGCCGCCGACCGCGGTGAAAGCTCGCGTAGCCGCACAGCACGCCGTCGACTCGGCCGCTGTCGTTTCCGGAGACTCCGCCTGCAGTCACGCGCTCGCAAGGCATGGTGGCTGTCGCACAAACCCCTGGCGGGCTCACTGGAGTCGGTGTAAGGGTGGGCTCCAAAACGCCGAGACCCGTCGGGTAGCCGGCGCACACGCTGCCCGGCGCCGTCGCTTGCAGGCCCTCGAGCGGCCCGGCGTAGCGAGCGGAGCCCAGGCCTTCGCAGGCGGCTTTGTGCAACAGCCACCATGGAAAGCAGGAGCAGCGGGGCCATGGCGCACAGCTTCACGGCCACCGATGCGTGGCATCATCTTTAGCCCCAACCGACGAGTAGCGAAGCATGCCCCATAACCCGCCCGAGGGCTACACGCGGATCACCCCGTACCTGCTCTACGAGGACGCCGCGGCCGCTATCGACTTCCTTACGAGCGCCTTCGGCTTCACCGAGCGGATGCGGATGGCCGGCGAGGGTGGGCAGGGCGTGGCGCACGCCGAACTCGAGTACGACGGCTCGCCGGTCATGCTGGGAACGCCGGGCGGCGAGTTCTCAGGCCCGGCAAGCACCGGCGTGGAGTCGCCGGTATTCGTGCACGTCTATGTTGACGACGTCGACGCCCACCACGCGCGGGCAAAGGCGGCGGGCGCCGAAATCACGCGCGAACCAGAGGACCAGTTCTACGGCGACCGCACGTACGGTGCCAAGGATCCGCAGGGGATGAGCTGGTACTTCGCCCAGCACGTGCGCGAGATGAGCGCGGAGATGGGCCCGGGCTGAGCTGCCCGGGCGCCTGAGTCAAACGCGCGAGATTGGGAACGTTGAGGGGGGATTGTCCTATGGCGCTGTGCGTGGCCCGAACCAGGTGGTCAGCGCGTCGGTGAGTCCCAGGTCGGTTCCCTCTCCGACCCAGGCGACGTAGCCGTCCGGCCTGACCAGCACGCCGGACGGTGCGGTGACCTGCCCGAGGACTGGGAGCTCCCACTCCCCCTCGTGGTTCGCGTCGATCAGCTGGACCCGGTCAACCCAGGGACCAATGACCAAGCTGTCGGGCTCTGCGAGGTTGAGCAACACTGGCCGGGCGGCGTGCAGCAGTTCGAAGACCCGGATCGGGCCATGGGCCGTCACGAGGTCGACGTCGGGCATGCGGCGTCCGAGCAGCGGATGTCCGTCGCCGAGGTCGTAGTGGATGTCCAGGCCGGAGAGGATTCCGGCCAGCCACCGGCGCGGCTCGTCCATGGCCGCCAGGTCCGACACAACACCAGACAGGGCCTGGATGCGGTCGTCGGGACGCTGGAGCACGGTCTGGGCCATCGTCTGGCGCAGCACGCGGGCAGCGACCGGGTGGCGCTCGTCCTGATAGCTGTCCAGGAAACTCTCCGGCGAGATCCCGTTGACGACCTGAGCCAGCTTCCACCCGAGATTCACCGCATCCTGGACGCCGAGGCTGAGTCCCTGTCCACCGACGGGGTAGTGCACGTGCGCCGAGTCGCCGGCCAGCAGAACCCGTCCCGCGCGATAGGCCGCGGCCTGGCGGGTGGCGTCGGTGAACCTGGAGATCGAGGTGGGGCTGTGGACCCCGAAGTCGGTGCCGTACACCTTGATCAGTCCCTCTCTGAGATCTCGAAGGGTCGGCTCGCCGCCCGGCCCGAGCTGCTGCTCGGTCAGCATGACTCCCACCGGTCCCGCGTCCGCGTAGACCACCTCGCCGTCGCGGATCTCGTACTCCGCCCGGCCCAGGGCGTGGACACCCAGCGCATCGCGCCGGATGCCGAGCTCGGGCGCCTCGGTCATCTCGACCTGGGCGATCAGGTTGCTCACCGTCGCAGCCCATCCGGGGAACTCGATGCCGGCGACTCTGCGGATGACGCTGCGCCCTCCGTCGCACCCGACCAGATACGCGGCCCGCAGCGGCTCGCCGGCCGACAGCTCGACGTCGACGCCGAGTCCGTCCTGCGCAAAGCCGGTCACCTCACGTCCATAGTCGACCCGCACCCCGAGCTCGGCGAGCCACGCGGCCATGATCTGCTCGATCTGCCCCTGCCAGATCCCAAGCGAGTACGGATGACGCGTGGGAAAGTCGCTCATGTCCAATGATGTCGCCGCGAACGTCGAGACCTGGACGACCTGGCCCTCCGCGAAGAACCGATCGCAAACCCCGCGCTGATCGAGCACCTCGATCGTGCGCGAGTGAAACCCCCCGGCCCGCGAGCCGACGAGCCCGTGATCGGGGCGTCGCTCCAGCACTGCAACGTCGACCCTCGCCAACGCCAGCTCCGCCGCCAGCATCATCCCGGCCGGACCTCCACCGGCGATGACCACTTCATGCTCGCGCCTGCCCATGTTGCTGCTCCTCTCCCGTTGATTCCGGCGTGCGGCGGGCGATTATGCGCCACGGACCAGGGCCTCATGAGCGCCTCGAATCCGCTATACATTGGAGGTGGAGAGAGGTAATCGTTCGGCGAAGCCCTGCTGAGGCCAGACCGTCCCGCGTCGGCGCACCGAATGACGCACCCTCGTCGCTGCGCGACGGACGCAAAACGACTACGACGCCACGTCGAGCGGCGCGCCTCCCATCCCGACCTCGTTGCCGTCAGGATCGCGATAGATCGCCGTGCGAACGCCGTAGTACGTCTCGACCTCGGCAGGCTCCAACCCGCGGGGAGCGATCTCGGCGACCGTTCGCGTCCAGGTTTTCGACGAAAATCGTGACTACGCCGCTCCCCGCACCCTCGGCGACTTCTACAACGTAGACAGACCGGTCGTCAGCGAGCGTCCACACGGCCTCGGTCCATGGGGGGTAGAACGTCGGCTCGCCAAACAACTGCCAGTACCACGCACAGGCGACCGCGAAGTCGCGGACACGAAGGCCGACGAAGAGGTGCAAGGCCATGGTGGGCATCACCGTACGGCGAGCCCGCGGCACTCTCGCTTTGGACGATGAGCACTACTCGTGACCACCGCCCGATCCCGCGTAGGATCGGCATGCGGGGGTGGCAGCTCGCGTCGAGCACGCCACGTCCAGGCCGCCGAGGCAGGTCTCGGTTGACCCGTCCGCGCGGGAATCGCGCCGCGGGATCGTTATGCGGGACCCTCGACCGGGCGACCGAGCTGAGGGTCGGCTTCGCCGGCATCGGCCTTGGATTGGATGGTCCGCTCTGGCGACACTTCCGAGTCGTTCGTGGGCACTGAGGAGCCGGTGGGTAGGGCGGTCGAGGTTGTTGCGGTTGCGATCGTAGCGGCGGGTGGTCCGGGGGTCGGCGTGTCTGCGGGCATCTCGTACGTCGCGCAGCGAGACGCCGTCGTCGAGGGAGTTCGTCCGTCACGAAGCCGTGCTGTGCGGGTGGAGGTCGGGGAGCCCGATTAGCGTCCGGCGGTTGGCGGGGCGCCGGTCAGCTCGAGGGCGCGCCGGCGCAAGTAGTCCTGTTGCCTTCCGGGCCGGTCGGCGGCGGCGAAGGTCGCGCGCGCCACGTCGGGGCGCCGGTGCGCGAGCGCCGTTTCGGCCATCGCGACGATCGGCCGCCAGTGGTCGCTTCCGAGCACGGCCGCGGTCGCGGCGAAGCGCGTCAGGCGTGCGTGCGCGATGTGCAGATAGGCGACGTTCTGCTCTGCAGCGTCGGCTTCGTAAGACAGGCGGTGTGCGCGCAGCTCATCGGCGAGTGCGAGGAGGAAGCGCTCGGCGTGGTCGGCGAGCGCTCCATGTAGCTGCGGAAACACAGCGGTCTCGCGATCGAGTAGCAGGCCGTAGTGCTCCCAGGTCAGGAGCTCGCACAGGTCCTCGCACCAGTCCTCGGCGAGGATTCCCGTCTGGTCGGGGGGCAGCGTGGCGTATGCAACGAGTGCGTCCTGTCCGAGCTTGCCCAGAACGCCGTAGGAGTCGTCACAGCGCCCCATCGTCTCGTACATGTAGGTCACGAGCGCGCGCCGGGCCGCCAGTCGCTGCGCGGGGTCTGAGGCGGTCTCGTGGTCGTTTCGCTCGAGCGCGCGTTCGATGCGGCGCGCGAGGCGAAACGTGGCGTCCTTGTGCAGCCATTGCTCACCGAGTTGATCGACGAGCCCCGCATACCAGGGCTGTGGCGCGGCGGGGAAGCGGCCCCAGCGTCCCCGCAGCGCGCGCTGGTAGAGCCGCTCGCGGGGTGTGCTGCGCATCGCCGGCGTCAGGTCGCGCGGGTAGAGCCCCTGCTTGAGCACCTTGGTTCGCGCCTTAGCGCGGAGCGCGGGTTGGTCGCCGGCGCGGGACGCCAGCGACTCGCTCTCAAGGCGCGCGGCGCGCAGGCGCGCGGAGAGATCGTCTAGATGGCTGAGCTTGCGCTCGGTGTCTGACCCATCGAGCAGACGTCCCTGGTTGGCGATCGCCGCGGCGAGTGCGTTGAGGTCGCCGTCGCAGTCAAGCCCGGCGACCAGGCAGAACCACAGATCCCAGTGGGTCCACGCGGCGCCCCCGATGCTCTCCCACAGCTCCGGCCCGTAGATTGGGGTGCGCTTCGCCGCGCTCATCCCCGCCGCCAGCGCTCAAGCAGCCGCTCGACATCGCCGCGTACCTGCTGCCGGGCGTCAGCGCGATCGACGCCAGCCATCAGCAGCTCGTCATAGCGCGTGTCGTGGTGGCGCACAGACGCGACGACCGCCAGCTCGACCGCACGAGGGTCGGCTGTGCGTCCGCTGGCGCTGCGCCCTATGCGGCCGCTGCCGCGCGCTGCGGCATGGCGCGCGATCGCCTCGGCGCGCGCCGGCGGGCAGCCCGGGAACAGTGCGGTGATCTCGGTGGCAAACCGTTCGCACAACTCCAGGTCCTCGACCGTGCGGCGCTCCGCGTCGCGGCAACGGCGTCGCGCGCGAGCTTCGTCGTCGGCGAGGCACTGCTGCTCCACGGCGGCCAGCGCGGCTTCCTCAACCAGCACGCCCTGTCGCTCGTAGCGCTTGCGGGCGCGACTGAACCGCACGACCACCGCCGACAGGCCGCTGGCGGCCCTCGCGCGGCGAGTCAGCGCGGCGTCACCGGCCGGAAGGTACGCGAGGTGGTCAAGCTCCGCGCACTCCAGGCACAGCGGCCCCGGGTCGTCCATCATCAGCAGGTCGCCGGTCCCTCCGCAGGCGCTGCACCGCCAATCGTTCACAGGAGAGATCACGACAAGATCGGGCGGCTTGCTCTGCCGCTCCGCCAGCCGCTCGCGCTCGCGCTCGCGCTCAGACAGCTTCGGTGACACCCAGTGCGTGCGGTAAGCACGCTCGATGCTCGGCTTGCCGCTCTTGCTGAAACGCAACGCGCCGCGCCCCGCCGAACGCCGCAGGTACGCGGTTTCGCTTGGCTTCAGCCCGCGCAGATCCGCCCACCGGCGGAAGTAGCGCATCGCCTTGGAGATCTTGCTGAGGTTCACCGCGACCGCCGCCTCGAGGTAGGCAATCTGACCCGTGCGCCACGCCTGCTCAGCCGAAGGCGCCAACCAGCCCAGGCCAACGAAAACGTCGATCGCCGTGACGAACCCGCGCGCGGCGAGCGCCGCCTCGGCGCTGGCGATCACGCGCTGCTCGAGCCGCTTGTCGTTGTCGGTCGTCATCCGCCGGCGCCCCTCGCATCCTCGCACGCTACCGCCGGAAATTCCCCCGCCCAAGCCAACGACGCTCTCGCGGGCAGCCGCGCCCGCGCGCGCCCGAGAGGTGCGCGCCGCCCTCACACGGTGGAGAAAGCGTGATCAGCACCGCTTCGGAGCACCCGGGAGCGCTCGGCGAAGCGCCCGCGATCTGGCCTGGCCATCGGCCCCCGGCAGCTCGCCGCCGCCGCGAGCTCAGCCGTTGACCGTCTTCTTCAGCGAGGCGGGGAGCGAGCGAGAGCTTCGGGCCTCCCGTAAAAGCGCTGGACCGCCGGGGCGGTCGTCAACTCGCCACAGGCGATCGTGGAGCGGCCGTCCGGCTGGCCGCTTAGCCGAGGTCAAGCTCGTGGTCGAGTCTTTCGCGTTCGAGGTCGCCGCGGAGCCGCTCGCGGGCGAGCCGCGCGGCTTGGTAGTCCCGGTGCTGGTCGCCGCCGTCCGGCTCGGGCCCGAGCGCGTCGCCGGCGGCGAGGCGGGGGGCGTATTGGATGCGGTACCGCGCGGTGGTGCGCGCAGCGCGGTCCCATCGCTCGGCGTCTGATCGCCGTTGGGGGCGCTCGCCGAGGACGTCCTTCAGCCACCGGGGACGTGTTGCGAGTTCCTGTTGGGTGAGCTCGTCGAGGAGTTGGTGGTGTTCCCGGCGGAGGGTGCCGATCGCGCGGATCAGACCGTCGCGCTCCGAGCGGATCGGCTCGATATCGCCAACCTGCCGTGCTAGGGCGGCCCGGTCGGCGAGGGTCCGCTCGAGCTGCGCCTCGAGGCCCGCGAGCATCGACACGAGCCGGCCGCGGTCGACGAGATGCGGATCGCTGGTGCGCCCCAGGCGGCGCGTACGCGGCACGGGCAGCCGCTCGAGGGCAGCGCGGGCTGCATCGCGCCGCCCGGCCAGCTCGACCGCCCGCGCGTCAAGCTGTTCAAGCTGCTCGAGCTCCTGTACGGGTAGCGCCGCAAGCTGCGCCCGCAGTTGCTCGAGACGATCGCTGAGCTCCACCAGCGACCGGCTCGCTGTCACGGCTGGCACCGGCGGCTGGGGCCGTTCAGCGGCGCCCTCCTGCGGCGGCTCTGGCGCCGGCACGGCCGCCCGGATGAGTTGTGGGTCATCGGCGGCGCCTGGGATGCGCAGCTGGTCGATCGCCAGGTCCTCGTCGTCTCGTTCGAGCATCCGCCGGGCGACGCGCCCGAGAACCTCTCGCGCTCCGGGCGTGCCGTGCGGGGAGACCGGCCCGATGTCCTCACGCTGGCCGATCTCGGGCGTGTCGTCGCGAACCAGCAGCCGCGTTTGGCCGCGCGCCCGGGACAGCGCGGTGTAGGACCAGCCGCGGGTCAGCTCGGCGACGCCGGCGACGACCGTGGCCTGCTCGACGGTGGCGCCTTGCATGCCGTGACCGGTCAGCGCGTAGGCGTGCTCGACGTGTTCGGCGACGTAGGCTGCGGGCAGCTCGCGGGTGGTGCGACCGTCGGTCTCGAGCAGCACCCCCGAGCGGTCGGTGTGGCGGATGGTGCCGCGCGTGCCGTTATCGATGTCGAGGTCGCGCTCGTTGCTACGACAGATCACGCGGTCGCCGACCGCCACGGTCACCGGTCCGTAGGAGCGGTCCTCGCCGAGCATTCCTGCTGTGCGTCGCTGCTCCCGTGCGAGCCGGTTCAGTGCGCGGCGCGTCTCGTTATCGCGCGCGATCAGCGCGCTCTGCGTAACGCCGTACTCGTCGACTCCCCCCGCCCACTCGGCGACCGCCCGCTCGAGAATCGTGGTTTCGTCCGCGACGACCTCGACACGGCCCGCGCGGGTAGCCCAGTCGAGCCAGCGGCTTGGTGCTCCGTCGTGCAGCCCGGCGAGCGCGAGCCGCTCCGCCGGATCGCGCTGGCGCATCACCTCCGTCAATCGCGCTGCCCCGAGGCGCTCGCTCACCGCCCGTAGCCAGCCTCCGGCCTGCACCGACGGGAGCTGCCCGGGATCGCCGATCGCAATGACCTTCACCCCGACCAGGGCCGCGTGCGCGAGCAACCGCTCGGTCTGCCTCGTCGACGCCATCCCCGCCTCCTCGAAGACCATCACGCTGCGCCCGGGCAGGCCGTAGCCGTTGGCGATGCCCAACAGGCGGCTGTCGAGCGTCCGCGACGCCACCCCGGCCTGCTCGACGAGCTCGCGCACCGCGCGTGCCGACGGCGCGACCCCGAGCACCGAATACCCAGCGGCGGTGTACAGCTCGCGCAGCACCCCCGCCGTGTAGGTCTTGCCCGTGCCCGCCAGCGCCTCGATCACATCGACACCGCTGCCCGACCCGGCTACAGCGCGGACGGCCGCCGCCTGATCGGCATTCAGGACGCGATCCGAACGATCGATCGCGGCGGCTATCTCCCGCTCCGAGAGCTGCGCGACGCCCTCGCCGACGCGCCGCATCACGCCATCGACCAGCGCTCGCTCGCGGGCCGCCAGATCCGCGGTCGTCAGCGTTCCGCGCGTGGTCGCCAGCACGTCCTCGCGGCCGGCGAACCGCTCGCCGAGTTCACGCACCGATCGCACGCGTGCGCCCTGCGCGGCGGCCGCCGCGAATTCGCGAAGGACGCTCCAGCCATCGAAGGTGTTCGACCGTTCCGTCAACCCGGCCGGTCCGGCCAATGCGCGACCGACGGCGTCCTCGCCCACCGCTTCACCGTGCCGCACGAGCTCGCCTTCGACCGCGATCGCGCCGCTGCGCATCCGGTCGCCGCCCACGGCGACGACGCGATCGACGAAGTCCCGGTCGAGGCCATGTTCAGCCGCGCGCGCCGTGACCTCCTCGCGCCACGTATGCGTGTCCACGCCGTACTGCTTGCGCTCGCGCGTGGCGATCGCCCCGTACTGCGAGCGCTCCGCCCGCGTCAGCGCCCGCCCGACCAGCGCCTCGCGCTCGGCGATCGCCACCTGCACCTGAGCACGCCGCTGCGAGAACACCGCCAACACGGCCACAGGAAAGTCCCTGAGCTCGGCGGCGCCCTTCACGACCGGCCCCCACTCCAGCCCCAGCCGGTCGCACACCGTGGCCCGCAAATGCGCCTGATAGAGAAACCCAGCCGTCCGCGCCGCCCGGTAGAGCGACGGGTGATGCAGCGCCGTATACCGTCCGTCCCCGCCCTGGGCAAGGTTCGCCGCAACCACGTGCGTGTGCAGCTGCGGGTCCATAGCCCGGCTCATCCGGTGGCGGTACGCCGCCGCGATCAGGCCGCCCGCGTGCTCGAACCGCGCGCCGCCCTTGCCGCGCCGCACGAACACCGCCTCCTCATCGATGAAGCCGAGCGCCGCCTGCACCGCCTCCTCGTGGCACTCGACCAGCGCCGCCGAAACCTCCGCCGGACCCACCGCGAACAGCACGCTGACCGACTTCGGCGCCGAGAACGTCAGATCCAGCGCGGCGACCTCGAGCTGGCGGTTGCTCGCCCGCAACCGCTCGCCCGGCGCGCGCGGGTCGGATCCCTCGAGCAGCGCGTCGAACTGCCCTACCGCCACCTGCCCCTCGAGGCCCAGTCCGCCGGCACCCGCCCCGATCCAGACGCCAGGCGCCTCGCCGCGTCCCGAGTAGTAGTCGTCGCGGCCGCGCGCGACCTGCTTCTCATAGTACTTCTGCTGGCCGAGCCCGAGCTTCCCAATCGTGAGCATCCGACCACCAAACTAGCAAATCTACTCATCGTAGGTGATACTGTGTGGGCCGCGAGCGGAGCGAGCTGGCCCAGGTTCCGTCCTCGACGCAGCGCGCACCGACCGGCCGCTCAGGGCGTGGTCGCTTACGAGTCGATCTCGTGGCCCGGTCCGTCGCGCGTGTCGCGTTCGGGCGGGGGATTCGCGAGGCGCTCGTCGGCGCGCCGGGCGGCTTCGAGCACCGCGATGTCGTGGCGGTCCTGGTTGCGCTTCTCCTCCGGCCGGTGCTGCAAGGCCGCTGCGGCGTGCTTCATCCGGATCAGGTCGTCACGCCCGACGATTCGGACCAGACCACCGTCGGGGAGGTGCACGTCGACGGCCGCCGCCCGGAGCTCCGGCCACGTGCGGGCGCCCGGCAGCGCGGTGGGGTCGGTCCAGACGTCTAGCTCGCCGGCGCGCGTCCGGAGCGTGAAGTTCGCGCCCGCGGCGAGGTCGTCCGGGTCCGCGGGGTCGATCCCGAGGAGGTGCGCGTCGACGCCGGCGATCTCGGCGCCGAGCGCCCGCAGCGCCGCCGCCAGTCGCTCCAAGTTCTCGCGCGAAGGGTCAGCGAGAATGTCGATGTCTTGCGTCGTGCGCGGATGGCCGTACGCCTGCACCGCGACTCCGCCGATCGTCACGTACTCGACTTCATGAGCGCGGAACGCCTCGTAGATCGCCTGCATCCGCGCCGCCGCCGGCAGCGGCGGCTCGGGCGCACGTTCGCTCGGCGCGCCAGCGCGGCCGCGCTGCCACGGCCATCTCACCGCTGCGGCGGCGCCGGCTGGTGGCGGCCGAGGGAGACCTGCCGCGCGAAGTCGTTCCATGCCAGCGCGAGCGCGACACGCTCGCCGATCGGTAACGAGACCTGTCGCTCGATCTGCTCAGCGTCGTACGGATGCGCCCGCGCGCGAGCCGCCAGGCCGCCGGTCTCGTCGAGAACCATCTCCTCACCAAGAACAGCAAGGAACTGCTCGAGGTCGTCCTCGGTCATCTGTTCGAGGCCGTCCTCGAGTGCGGCGATCTGCGCCGCGGTGCGGCCCCCCCGGACCGCAAGCGACTCGCGGCTGAGCTGGTGAGCCGCACGCCGCGCGCGAAGCAGCCCACCCCACGACTCTGCCTCAAGCGCACGCATGCCATTGAGGATACGGTCCGCGACCGCCCGCCGAGCGCGACCCGCCGGCTTGTCGGCCCGTCGCCGGATGGTCGGCTGCGACTGATGCGAATCACGCTCCGGCGGAGCCTCATCGCCGCACGGTGACGGCTGCCGCCGTCGTCGCTGCGCTCCTCGTGGCGGGCATCGGTCCTCGGGCGGCGCCGCATCAGACGGCGCCGTGACCGGCACCGGCGTCTGAGTGATCAAGGGCGGCTCGCCTGCGTCGGCCAACCTCGACCTCGGCCGCAGACACCGCAAGCGGGGAGGCGACTCCGACCGCCGCCGGGCTTCGCGAAGGTCGCGACCGTCGGGCACCCAAGTGCCGTCGCTCTCGCGGCAGAAGCGCCGGCGGAAACCAGCCGACGGTGCCGTGACGGCTTGCTTGCAGAAACCGTGTCATTTTGCTAATTTGGTGCTAGCTCATGGACTCAGAGCTGCTGAGACCCAACGAAGTCGCCCGCCGCCTGGGCGTGTCCCGCACGTGGGTTTACGACGCCGCGCGTGATGGCCGGATCCCCTCGGTGCGGATTGGCGGCCCCGATGGGCCGCTGCGCTTCGTCCTGGAGGACCTCGAAAGTTGGATCGACGAGGCGCGCAAGTCTTGGTGCCCCGGAGATTCGTCCACGCCGACGCTACGTCGGACGACCGGCGCTCGACGCGCCTGAGCGCTCCCCCCAGATCGCCGACTCGGTCTCGAGCGCGGCGGTCCTGAGGAACGTCGTCTCGAGGTGCCCGTACAGACGCTCGGTCGTCGTGATCGAGGCGTGCCCGAGCTGGCGCTGCACGTAGATCAGCGGCCTGCCGGTCGTCAGCCACGCCGCGGCTGCGGTGTGGCGCAGGCTGTGGAGCGTCATGTCTCGGAGCTCGGCGGACTTCAGCGCTCGCTTGTGCCAGGACCGCGACACCGTGTTGCGATCCATCCTCGCGGCGGCCTCGGTCGTACTCCATCGACCCGGGCCGGGAAAAACGGGACCCTTGGAGCCGTCGCCCCCCCGGTCCGCCTGCTCCGCGCGTAGCCTCAGCAGGATGCCGCTCAGCCGCGGGCCGAAGTCGACAGCCCGGAACCGGTCGCCCTTCGTTGAGCCATCGCCGGCCGGTTTGCCCGAGCGAAGCACCCGGATCGCCGAGTTGTCGAAGTCGACGTCCAGCCAGGTCAGCGCGAGGGCCTCGCTGATGCGAAGGCCAGTCGCGACGAGGACCTCCGCCAGCGGCCGATAGGGCGGCAGGCAAGCGTTGAGGTAGACGGGGATCTCCGGGAGCCTCAGGTAGTCGCGCTCGATGTGCCCAGCGGGGAGCCGCCGTACGGCGGCCGCCGGGTTGCGCGCCATCCGTCCCTTGCGCACGGCATCGTTGAGACACGCGACAAGCGTCGTGAGAGCGTTGTTGATCGTCTTCGGCGCGTACCGCTCCTGCTCGACGAGCTCGGCGAGCCACGCCTCGATCGTCGCCGTCGAGAGCCGCGTCAGCTTGATCGGCCTGAGCTCCGTGAGCCGGATCCGGCCGTGGATCTCGTAATCGGTGTAGGTGCCGGGCTCGAGATACGGACGCCGAGCCCGCAGCCACGAGTCGAAGAACTCGCCAAACGTCTCGGTGGTCGAAAGCTGCTCTCCGCGCGCCGCGGAGACGACCGTCCGCTCACGTTCGCGCCGCGCAGCTCGCGGGCTCTCAAAACCGCGCCTCGTGGCGCTCCGCCCGTCGGACTTGCGGTACTTGAAGTAGTACCGCGTGCCGGCGCGCGTCTCGTAGGCGTACACGCCGTCGCCGGGCCGTTCTCGGACGCGTTTCGAGGCCATTTGTTCTCAAATGTTCTCACAGCGCGGGGACGGCTCTGTGCGATCCGCCGCCCCGAAAACGCGAAAAGCCCCGCTGCGCAGGGCTTTTCGGAGTGCGCCCGAGAGGACTCGAACCTCCACGAACCATCGGTTCACAAGGCCCTCAACCTTGCGCGTCTACCAATTCCGCCACAGGCGCCGGCGACGGCCGAGTATAGGCGGTTGATTCCGTCCTCGCCGGGCGCTACTCTGGCCGAACACATGTTCGTCAGGCCACCCGGTCCAGGAGCGTCAAGGAGACGAGCGCGATGGATTTGACCAAGCGGCAGCAGGAGATCTTCGATTTCATTAAGCGTTACTCGGCGCGCTACGGGTATCCGCCGACGGTGCGCGACATCGGCAAGGCGGTCGGGCTCGCCTCGTCCTCGACGGTCCACCAGCACCTCGCGAACCTCGAGAAGATCGGCCTCCTTCGCCGCGACCCTTCGAAGCCGCGGGCGATCGAACTGCTCGATCGAGCGGTCCAGGAGGTCAAGAACATCGTCCGGCCGCCCGACGGCCTGCCGCTCGTCGGCTCGGTGGCCGCCGGTCAGCCGGTGCTGGCGGAGGAGAACATCGAGGAATACGTGGCCGTGCCCGAGCAGGCCGGCGGCGAGCGTGGCGAGTACCTCCTCAGGATCCGCGGCGACTCGATGAAGAACGCGGCGATCCTCGAGGGGGACATCGTCGTCGTGCGCCCGCAGGATACGGCGGAGGACGGCGAGATCGTCGTCGCCCTGGTCGGCGAGGAGGCGACGGTCAAGCGCTTCTACCGCGAGGCCGACCACATCCGCCTCCAGCCGGAGAACGAGACGATGGACCCGATCCGCAGCCGCGAGGTGCGGGTCCTCGGGCGGGTCGTCGGGCTCATGCGAACGCTGGGTTAGGACGTGCTCCTCGGCCTCCGGACCGTGATCTACCCGGCTGCCGACCTTGAGCGCTCGAAGTCGTGGTACGCGGCTATCCTCGGCGTCGAGCCGTATTTCGACGAGTCGTTCTATGTCGGCTTCGATGTCGGCGGCTACGAGCTTGGCCTCGATCCCAACCCGGAGGTCGCCGCGGCCGGTCCGCGGACGTATTGGGGCGTGGAGGACGCCGTCGCCGCTCTGCAGGAGCTGCTCGGGCGGGGGGCGCGGCCCCACGGCGAGGTGACCGAGGTCGGTGACGGGATCAAGGTGGCGTCGGTCCTCGACCCGTCGGGCCACATCCTCGGGATCATCGAGAACCCGCACTTCACGCATCGATAGCGGCTGGGCGGTACCGTCACGGCTGCAGGCTGAGCAACCGCGGAGGCATCGCCTTCGAGGAAAGTCCGGACATCAAAGGGCAGGGTGGTCGCTAACGGCGACCCGGGGAAACCCGCGGGAAAGTGCCACAGAAACAAACCGCCTAAGCGCGCGGCACGCCGCGCGCCGGTAAGGGTGAAATGGTGCGGTAAGAGCGCACCGGCGCCGCGGTGACGCGGCGGCCGGGCAAACCCCACCCGATGCAAGGCCAAGCGGGACCGTTTGCAGGTTGCCCGCCGAGGTCCAGGTCGGCCGCTCAGATGGATGGTTGCTCCAGACAGGATCCGGCTTACAGGCCTGCTACGGAAAAGCCCCGGTCATGCCGGGGCTTTTCTATGCGCCGGGGCCGGCCGCGGCCAGCTCAGCTGCGGAGCTCCGGGCGAGCCAGTCGCCGGCGGCGGCGAACGCCGCCCCGCGCGGGTCGATGTGGCACCGGTGGCGCCCCGCCGGTCCCGGGATCTCGACGAGCTCGACCGATCCCCCGGCGGCCTGGGCGGCGGCGGCGTAAGCGCGACTCCGCTCGATCGAGACCGTCTGGTCCTCGGTCCCGTGGACGAGGAGGACGGGAAGGTCGAGCGGTACCTGGCGGATCGGGTCGCCGATCTCGTAGCGGTCGGGCACCTCCGCCGGCGAACCGCCCATCAGCCCGTTCACCGGCCCGTGCGGCGCCTCCGCGTGGGACCGCGTCAGATCGATGACGCCGGCCTGGGCGATCGCCGCCGCGAAGCGGACGGCCGGATCGGCACCCGGGCTTCCCGGACCGAGCTTGTAGCGCCCCGCCGCCCAGAGCGTCAGCTGACCGCCCGCCGAGTGCCCGAGGCCGACCACCCGGGAGAGGTCAAGCGGCGCATCGAGCCCGGCGAGATGGTCGACTGCCGCCGCGACATCCTCGAAGCTCTCCGGCCAGCCGCCGCCGCCGCCGAGCCGTCGGTACTCGATGTTCCAGACGGCCCAGCCGCGCCGGCTGAACTCACCGGCCAGCCCGCGCATGACGACCTTCCCGTACTTCGAGCCCCACGAGCCGCCGTGGACGGCGACCACGACCGGGTGGGGCCCGGCCGCCCGCGGGAGGTGGAGGTCGGCCGTCTGGGACGCGTGCGGACCGTAGCGGCACGCTCTCGGCCGGGCCAGGAAATCGAGGATCAGGCGCCCACGCGACACGTGCGCCTCCGCCGGTGTCAGCCGGCGCTGACGGGCGAGCACGCCGGAGCCGACGTGAGGATCCGGCCGAGCGAGAAGAGCGCGTCGACCCTGATCACGCCACTCGCGGCCGCCGTCAACTGCGTCCAGCCCGCCGGCGTGGCAGTGACGCAGGCGCTCCCGGCCACGACCGCCCAGTACGGAGTGAAGTGGAGTCGCACGGTGAACGTCCCCGGCCGGGCGGCCTGCACCGTGAACCCGTCGAGATCGATCGAGACGAGCCGCCCGGGTCCGGATGCCAGCGGCGTCGGATGGCCGACCGCGTAGACCCGCCAGTGCCGACTCGCGAAGACCGGGCGCAGGAACGGGAGTCCGCCGCGGACGAGCGCCGCCTCCTGCTTGCTCGAGTCGTCGAGCGGCGCGTCCGAGAGAGCCACGAAGCGGACGCCGGTGTCCGCGAGCCACGCCGCGTAGGCGGCCGGCGTGAGCCGCGGCAGGTAGAAGAGTCCGTCGTACTTGGTATCGAGCTGGCGCTCCCACCCCCGGGCGAGGTCGAACCGCCGGCCGAGGACAGTGGCGTCCCAGTGAGAACGGGTGAACGGCACCTCGATTCGCATCGGCCTGCCGTGCGTCTGCGCGGCGAGGAACGCGCTGACCGGCAGGTAGTAGGACGACTGGAGCGAAGGGTCGCCCACCCCTTCGAGCGACTGGGCGAGCGGTCCGTTGACCTGCCAGGCGATCATCCCCACGACCACGGCGATCAGGGCCGGACGCGCCGGGACGGCGCGGATCAGGCGGCGGCCGCCGGCCTTGGCGGGACGCAGGCACTGGAGGAGGCCGGCCGCCGAAGTCACGCGGCCGAGCGCCCGCCGCATGTCCTCGGCGCCGACGGCTCCGGCCAGGATCGGCGCGGCCAGCAGCACTCCGAGGCGCACGACGTTGCTCCCCATCGGCGTGGCGAAGACGTACGAGGCGAGGACCGCCAAGAGGTAGAGGCCGACGCCGCAGCGCAGGAGTCGCTCCCGCACCGGGAGGAGCCAGAGCATGAGCAGGGGTACCCCGAAGGCGGCCAGCACCGACGGGCCGTAGAACGTCTGGCGCCCACCTTCGGGGAACAGCACGGCCATGGTCAGCGCGAGCGTCAACGCCGGTAGACCGAGCAGAGCCGCGCGCTGGACCCGCCGGTTGGCCAGGAGGTCGGCCCCGGCCAGGAGCACCAGGAAGAGCGCGGCGACCGGGCTGGCAGCGGCGCAGCCGATCGAGAGAATCCCGACCGGCCAGCGCCGGTCGCGCGCCGCGGCGAGGACCGCGGCGATCGCGAAGGTCACCCCGAGGGCGAAGGTGAGGCGGCCGATGTAAAGATCCCCGGCCGCCCCAACCGCGAACACCAGCGCGGCCGGACGAGCCCGCCGGCCGAAGCGCAGCTCGGCCAGTCGCTCGAATAGAAGGACGGAGATCAGGACCGAGGCGGCCCCGACCAGGCGCGTCCCGATCAGCGCCGCCAGCGGCGGGAACGCCAGGCTGTAGTCAGGCAGGTAGTGGCCGCCGTACCAGGCGTTGTCCCAGACCGAGAATCCCTCCCGGGCGAACAGCGCGACGCGGTAGGCCTGCGCGGCCAGGTCGGGGCTCCGCGGCGACCAGAGGAGCCAGATCAGGATCAACGCGCCGGTAAGCGCGAAGACCGGGGGCAGCCGCCGCCCGACCCCCCCGCCGGCGTCCCCGTAGGGCCCGACGGCGGCCGTCGACCCGCCCTGGAGGCCGGTGGCGAGCGGCCGCGGAGCCGGGTCGCCTGTAGGTTCTTCGGGGACGATCATTGAGCTGGACCGGCGGGCCGGAAATGCCGTGTCGACCGGACCGGCCGAGTGCGGGCATCGAGCGTAACCTACCGGGCGGCTGCACCCTCCTCTCCGCGCGCGGGCTATCATCGGACGCATGGGATTTAGAGAGGGTATGCGCGGAGTTATGCGCCACAAGCGAATGGGCCTCGTCGTACTGACCGCCGGCTGTGGGCTGGCCACCGGTCCTCCGGCCCTCGCGGTGACCCAGACGACGTCGACGAGCCAGAGCCTCAGCATCGCGGCCGCACCCAATGCGCAGGCCACCCGCCCGGAGTCGATCACGGCCACCGGCACCGTCGGCATCCCCAGCACGATCGCCATCTACGCGCAGCCGGCCGCCGTGCCCTGCGCCGCCCAGGCCGCGGCCGAGGCCGGCCACGCGACGCTGGTCGACCAGCGTACGGTCCCGGCCGGGCCGATCGCCTTCACCGTGATGTTCACCCCGTCCGCCGCCGGCACCTACTACATCTGCACCTACCTCGACGGATCCTCCGGCGGAACGACCGAGCACCAGAGCCAGGTTTCGGTGCTCGCCGTCGCTCCGGCCCCGTCGTCCCCGCCGGCGACCACGCCTTCACCCGTTCCGGCCAGCCCGAGGGCGCCGGCCTGCGTGGTCCCGTCGCTGGGGCGGCATACCCTCCGCGGCGCCGAGCATCTCCTCACCGTCGCCCACTGCAAGATCGGGAAGGTCTACTACGCGACGGCCGGCAGCCTCCGGGTCGCCCGGCACCGGTTCCCCGGGAGGACCCTGGCCCAGGTCGTCGTCTCCCAGACACCGGTCGCCGGCAGCGTCAAGGTCGGTGGCTACACCGTCGCCGTGCGGCTCGCCTACGGGCTCGACCCGACTGCCCGCGCCCGCCCCGTCGGCGGCATTCGGACGCACTAGGCGGCCTCACCGCCCCCCACCGGCGCAACTCGCGGCGCGGCGCCGTGTTCGAACGAAGGTCGCCACCAACCACCGGGTTCGCGGGGGTTGCGCTGCTAGGCTAGCGCGACTTTCCGACCCCGATGCGAGTCCCGGAAACGTCCGTCCGCGCGTTCCACAGGTCACCGAACGCGGCTGTCCGTCCTTCGAGCAGGAGTTGCCTGATGAACCGTGAGTCCGTTCGTCGTCCCTCGCCGGGCACGGTCGTAGCCATCGCGGCGCTCGTCTTGGCGGCGACGCCGATCGCCGACGCGGCCGCCGGCAGGTCGGCCAAGACCAGGACACCGGCTCCGGTCGCTCACGCCCGGTTCGCCGACAACGCCGCGAACGCCAACCGGCTGAACGGCTACCGGGCCTCCGCCGTCCCGACGCCGCGGACCCTGGTGCCACTCGGGGTGGACGGTCGGCTCCCGGCCGCCGTCCTCCCCCGCGTCCTCACCGGCCCCCAGGGTGCGCGCGGTCCCGCCGGACCGGCTGGACCGAGCGGCCTCGACGCCCCCGGCGTCGTGACGATCGTCTTCCAGGCCGACGGGAGCTCGGCGAACCCGACCCCGAATTCCGCGGCCGTGGCCAACTGCCCGACGGGGACGAAGGTCCTCGGCGGCGGCTTCAACGACCTCACCCGCACCGTGCCCGCCCTGGCGGCCCAGCTCCCACCCGGATCGGTGGACGAAGTGCAGGAGAACGAGCCATTCGGCAGGACCGACGGCACCAGCGGCTGGCGGGCGCGGATCGCCAACGTACCCTCGCCGGTGATGGTCTCCGGCGGTGCGGTAGTGCCGAATACACTTTCGCCCGGGACCACCTACTTTCAGGCTTACGCAATATGCGGCTGACCCGTGCAGCTGACAGACAACACCCAAAGGACGGAGGCGGTAGTCGATGAACCACGTGAAACGCAAGCTGGCCGGAGGCCTGGCGCTGGGCGCTTTGCTCGGCCTGGGCATCGTGCCGGCGGCGATTGCCGCCTCGCAAGTTCATAAGGCGGCGGCCAAGCCGGTGTTCCCGCGCCGCGGCGCGGCCTTCGTAGGCGTGAGCTCGCAGAAGTCCGGCAAGCTCGCGCTGCCGGTCGACCTTCGCGCGTCGGCGAACGGCCGGCTCATGTCCCGCTTCGACATCCAGTGGGCCGCCTCCTGCCAGAGCACCGCCGGACGCGGATCCTACGGCGGGCTGTCGATCACGCTGAACAAGGCGATCACTGCGCCCGGCGTCTTCAGTGACACCGGCTCGTTCTCGCGGATGTTCAGCAACGGCGACAAGGGACAGTTCACCATCAAGCTGTTCGGCAGGTTCAGCTCGCCCACGCGAGCGGCCGGGACGTTCCGCGTGCAGGTGGCGATCACTGACAGCGCCGGCGCCTCGACCGACAATTGCGACAGCGGCGTGGTCAACTGGGTGGTCACCGACTGACCGGCCGACCGGCGCCGCAGGGCGCCTGGCCGATCGCCGTTTCTGGAAGAGCCCCGCGTCAGCGGGGCTCTTTTTGATGCCCCGCGTCAGCGGGGCTCTTTTTGATGCCCCGCCACACCGAGCCTCCAGGGTCGCGCCCGACCTGCCGATGAGACCGGATGGCCCACCGTGTCGCCTCGGCCGCCCTGATCACCGCCGCGGCGCTCGCCCTCGCCGGGCGAGACGTCCCGGGTCTCATGGCCGCGCTCCCAGCGCTCCTGCTCCCAGCGCTCCTGCTCCCAGCGCTCCTCGTCGCGGCGCGCCACCTCGCCGCGCGGTGTCGCGGGCGTCGCGGCGACCGCGACGCCTTCATGGCCGCCTTGCGGGGGCGGGGACCGGCAATGACCGAGCGCGAGCGGACGGTCGTGCTATCGCTCGCCGTCGCTCGGCTCGGCCGAGCCAACGGAGACCTGCGGCGCCTGCGGCACGAATGGGCCAACCTCGGCATCACGGCGGGCGGGCCCGCGTGCTCGGGTCATAGCGGGCGCCGTCGGCCGGTCGTCAGGCCGCAGCGGGCGGGCCGACGGGTACTCCGGGCGGGCACCGGCTCGCTGGCCGGTGCCCGTCGGAGAGGTGGACTTGACTGCTAGTGACCGGGGGTGTTGACGCCCATCTTCCGGGCGACACGCCAGGTGCCGGCTCCGCAGGCGACGAACAGGCCGCCGACGAGGAACAGCTTCCACACGTCGAGGCCGGTGAACGCCAGCTTCTTCGTCGAGGCGACGAGCACGGCGTTACCGCTGGTGCCCGGGGCACCGCTCGAGCCACTGGCACCGTTCGAGCCGTTGGCACCGTTCGAGCCGTTGGCTCCCGGTGCTCCCGGTGCTCCCGGTGCTCCGGGCTCACCCGGGGCGCCGGCCGGACCGGGGGGTCCGGCGGGACCGGGGGGTCCCTGCGGTCCGGTCGTAGGTCCGGTCGTCGTGGTACCCGTGGTAGTACCCGTGGTACCCGTCGTAGCCGGGGTGGTCGTGGTCGTGGACGGGCACGGACCCGCGCTGGCGCCCTGCGTCACGTTCTGCGATCCCTGGGTGACAGCCTGACCTGAGCCGGCCTGCGAGATGCACTGGCCCGGCTGCGTGACCGTCTGCGTGCCGTTGCCCGGCTGGGCAACGCTCTGCGTCGGCTGTGTGACCGTCTGACCGGCACCCGCTTGGGCGACCTTCTGAGCGCCCGGCTGCGCGACCGTCTGCCCGCCGGCCGACTGTGAGACCGACTGCCCCGTGTTGGGGTTGACGACGTCAGCCTGACTCGCAGCTACCGGACCGGCTGCGAGCGCCAGCATTGCCACGCTGAGGGGCAACCCGCGTACGTATCGTTTCAACATGTTCACCCGCCCTGGATTTGATGGTTGGATTCATTGATCAACGCCAACTGGTCGGCGGACTGGTCGAGCGTGCCGAACACGAGATATGTGCCCGACAGGGATTGATCGATCGATTGGTCGACGCTGGCGTGCTGCACATTCGCTTGCGATACATCTCCGATGATGAAGCTGCCGCTGACTGTCTGGTCGTTGGATTCATCGATGACCGAACGTTGATTGAACGACTGGTCGAGATTTCCGAGCACGACATAGGTTCCCGCGCCCGCGAGATGGGAAGCCCCGTTCTGGTGGAGGTCGCCGCCGGCCAAGCCGACCGACGAGTCCGCGAGGGCATCCGAGCAGGCACCGCACTGGCCAATCGCGTTGAAGCTCTTGGCCAGACCCGGATCGACCGCCTGGGTGCCACCGAAGACGACGAAGGTTCCGGTCAGGCTCTGGCGGATGGCCTGGTTGATGTCGGCCGTCTGCAGATTGGACTGACTCACCTGTCCCAGAATCACGTTCCCGTCCACCGTCTGATCGTTGCCTTGCGTCGTGCCAGCCGCCTGGTTGGCTCTTTGGTGAAGCCCTCCGCCGAACACGACGAACGTGCCCGACTCGGTCTGGTCGATTGCCTGGTGGGTGGTGCTCTGCTGGTCGTTGCCCTGCTGGGCGCCGCCCACGATCGTGCCGCTGTTGGGGTCGAGCTGCTGGTCGTTGGACTGCTGGGTTCCCTGCGACTGTCCGGCCTGCTGCCCGGATCCCCCTACGACGATGGTTCCCGAGCCCTGATCCTGCGTGACGACTCCGCCACTCGGATCACTCCCGTCGGCCAGCCCCGCTTGGGGCTGGCCGGCGAAAGCGAGCGTCCCGCCACCCGCCGCCTCACTCGCGCCCCCCAACATCAGGACGCTGAGCGAGGCGAGCACCGCGCGAGTGCAGCGGGACATGACTAAATCGCTACCTCAGTGAGATCAGCCGCCGAGGACGACTTCGTTGGTCAGGACGTTGGACGAGGTCTGGTCGAGCAGACCGAGCGAGTCGCCACCGACGACCAGGATGCCCGTGCCGCCGGCCCCGCCGGTCTGGCCACTCTGGCTCGAGTTCGCGCCCTGCTGGTTGACCTGCGAGGCACCGCCGATGAGGATGGTGGCGCCGTCGCCGATGGACTGTTCGTTGTCGAGGACGTTGGTCGAGGTCTGGACCGTGGTCGGAGCCGAGTCGCCGAGAATGGCGGTCGTACCCGAGCCGCCACCGTCACCGGTCACGGCGGTCTGCTGGCTGTTGACGCCCTGCTGGCTGCTCTGGCAGAAGCACTGGCCGGCGGCCGGCGCGATCAGCGTCGTGGTCCCGTCGCCGCCGATCTCCTGCTCGTTGGTCAGAACGTTGGTCGAGTCCTGGACGGTGGTCGGAGCCGAGTCGCCGAGGATGAACGTGCTGCCGCCTGTGCCGCCGGTCGAGCCGGACTGGGTGCTGTTCGCGCCCTGGCTGTTGCTCTGGCCGGTGCTGCCGATGATCGTCGAGGCGGCGGTCGCGCTGCTGGCCCCAAAGATAAGGACGGCGGCAGCCGCGGACGCGGTGATGAGCTTGCGATTCATTGCGGTGTTCCTTTCTCCCAGGCGGACGCCTGGTAGTGCTGAGATCGTTTGAACTGCTTTCGCAGGCCCCGTGTTGCGCGAAAGCGCGTCGCGAGCCAGCGTAGTGTAGTGGCAGTGACCGGCGGGACTAGCCGGGACGATCCAGAGCGCTCGAGAGCAGTGCTGACTCTCCATGGAAGACCGGGAGATCCCACGACCGCCGCCGCCAGGCCATCCCGCTCAGGAGCGTCACGGCGGCGAGCAGGGCGTTGAGCCCGAGGAGCGGCGCGCTGCTGGCGCTCGAGGAGAAGGGGGCGTTGCCGAAGAGGCCGGCGGCGACGCCCGGCCGATCAGGGGCCCCGGAACCGAGGGGCGAGATCGTCGAGGCGGGAACTCCGGCCGGGCTGACCGGCGGCGCGTACGGCGAGGACTTCTGACCGGGGTGGCGCGCGCTGGTCGCGCTCGTGACGTAAAGGTCGAGTTGGGAGACGGATACGTCGACCGCGGGGGCGACGCGCGGTACGGCCGGGCCCATGGCGTACAGGAGGAGTGAGTTGATCGACGCCGCGCGATGAGCCGCCGGTCGCGTCGCGGGGGCGGCCGGGCTCGCGGCGCCGGAGGTGACCAGCGGGCCGCCCGACGCCAGCTGCGTGACCTCGGGCCGGTAAGCCGAGACCCGGTTGGTGGTCGAACTCACGATCGGCTGCTCGAGGTTCGGGTGCTGGCCCGACGACGGCGGACCGCCGGATGAAGGCGATCCGTGGTTCGGATAGTGCGTCGGCTGCTCGAGCGGCGCGTTGGCCGACCCGACCGCGATGATCGCCGGCTGCGCCTGGATGTCGTCGCCGATCGGCGGCACCGGTGTCGTCGTCGCCGCCTCGATGATCGGAGTCTGGCCCGTGGTGGTCGCGGC
>JBPCNA010000254.1:0-25513 GCA_051001735.1 Solirubrobacteraceae bacterium | reverse complement strand
CGTGCGTCGGCGCCCGACCGCTCCCATCGGGCGTACCGTCGCCCCAGACCCACCGGTAGGCGACGATCGACCCGTCGGGATCACTCGACGCCGACCCGTCGAACGACACCGTCTGACCCACCACCGGCGTGTACGTGCTCGGCGTGTAGGCGGCCGTCGGCCGCTCGTCGCTCACCGTGACCGACTCGTTCGCGTCGTTGCAATTGCCGCGAACCGCGCTGTAGTTTGAGTCGCCGCTGTACGCGGCGATCACCCGATAGGTGCCCGGGGCGGTCGGCACGAAGTTGCCTGACACCGCTGACGTCCCCGCCGCGCTCAGCACGATCGTCGAGGTGAACACCGGGGGTCCGGCGCACGTCGTGTCGCCCGGACCGTATACATTGAAGGCCACCGTCCCCGTCGCGAAGCGCGCCCCGGCGGGCGCCGAGCCCAACGTCGCGGTGTCGTGGAACGGGGAGCCGGCGCTGAGCGTCGCCGGCGCCGCCTGCGTGGCGAGCGACGGGAACACTCGGTTGACGAGAACGGACTCGCCTACATCGTTGCAGACGGTCGAACCGGCCTGGTAGTTCGGGTCGCCGCTGTAGATCGCCACCACCCGGTACACGCCTGCGGCGTCTGGTGTGAACGGGAAAGACACCGCGGAGGTGCCTGCCGCGTTCAGGGCGCTGGTCGAGGTGAACACCGGGATGCTGGCGCACGTCGTGTCGCCCGGGGCGTAGACACGGAATGTCACCGTCCCGGTCGGAGCGGGGGCTCCAGCGGGTACCGGCCCCAGCGTCGCCGTGTCCTGGAAGCTCGAGCCCAGCGTGGTCTGGCCGGGCGTCACCTGGCTGGTGATCGACAGCTGCGACGAGTTGACCACCACCGCCTCGGCGGGATCCGAACACGCCGATCCGACCGCGGAGTAGTTCGCGTCGCCGCTGTACCTGGCGACCACCCGGTAGGTGCCGGTGGCGATCGGGACGAAGTCGGGCGAGACAACCTGGCCGCCGCTCGGCGGCACGGTGACCGACGAAGTGAACTGCGCGGGGTCCGCGCAGGTCTGATTGCCGGGTCCGTACACGTCGAACCTGACCGACCCGGTAGGAGCACCGGCTCCGGGGGGAGTGGGCCCGAACGTCGCCACGTCGTGAAAGGCCGAACCGGCGGTGATCGTCGAGGGCGTCGCCTGGGTGGCGAGCGACACGAACGCCCGGTTGGCGACCACGGTCTCGCTCGGGTCGTTGCAGGAGGTAGAGACGGCCTGGTAATTCACGTCGCCGCTGTAGCCCGCGACCACTCGGTAGGTCCCGGCGACGACCGCCGTGAACGCATTCGACGTCGCCGTGGGACCCGCTCCGCTCAGGGAGTTGGTGGATGTGAAGACCGGGGCTCCGACGCACGACGGGTCGCTTGGGCCAAAGACGCGGAACGTCACGGTCCCGGTGGGGGCAACCGCCCCGGCGGGCGGCGTGAGCGTGGCGGTATCGGTGAAGGATTGCCCAAGGGTGATCTGCGACGGCGCGGCCTGCGAGACGATCGACGCGTTCCCGGCGCTGACCCGGACCTCGCCGGTCCCGCTCGGGAAGACACGGAGTGCCACCCCCGCAAAGGCGGAGGCCGAAGCGGCGAGGGTCAGCACACACCCAGCGAGCAGACCCCCGACGAATGCTGCCTTCCGCGTCTTTGCCCGGCCGACATCGATCGAATGAGCCTGGCGGTGTCCGGCCATCTGAAAGTCCTCCTCGTGCCTTGAATGCCGCCAAGAATTCAAGAGCACAAGTTCGGACCCAGACGGCAACTGAAAGCATACTCCTCAGAACACCGCCCGACCGGGCGGTACCAAAAATATCGAGCGGCGCTCAGCGGCCGAGGACCGCCGCGAGTGTCCCGGCCACCCGTCCAATCTGCGCCTCGGTCATCTCGGGGAAGAAGGGCAGTGCCAGCGACCGGGCGGCCACGTCCTCACAGACGGGGAACTCCCCCTCCCGGTGGCCGAACCTCTCGCGGTAGTAGCTCATCAGGTGGATCGCCGGGAGGTAGGGCTTCGACTGGATCCCCCGCTCGCGGAGTGCCCCGATCGTCGCGTCGCGGTCGACCCCCGGCGGCAACTGCACCACGAAGACGAACCACCCCCGCACCGCACCGCCGGCGTCCGGGCACGGGAGCCCGAGCCCCTCGACCGCCGCCAGCGCCTCCCGGTAGCGCGCGGCCACCGCGACCCGGGCGGCCAGCATCGACTCGAGCCGGTCGAGCTGGGCCAGGCCGAGGGCGCAGGCGATGTCCGACAATCGGTAGTTGAACCCCAGGCGGTCGTGGTCGAGCCAGGCCATGTCGGGCGCCCGGCCCTGGTTTCGCTCCGAGTCGATCCGCTCCTTCACCGCCGCCGACCCCGTGGTCACCATGCCCCCCTCCCCCGTCGTCAGCTGCTTGTTCGCGTAGAAGCCGAACACCGCCGTGTGACCCCTGGCCCCCACGGCGACGCCGTCCGGATGGTGGGCGCCCAGCGCCTCGCAGGCGTCCTCGACGAGCGGCAGCCCGAGCGCCTCGAGCGGCTCCATGGCGCACGGCCAGCCGAAGATGTGGACGGGCAGCACCGCGGTCGTACGCGCGGTCACCGCCGCCGCCGCCCCGTCCGGGTCGAGCGTCAGCGTGACCGGGTCGATGTCGGCGAACACCGGCCGCGCCCGCTCGAACACCACCGCGTTCGCCGAGGCGACGAACGAGAACGGGCTCGTCACCACCTCGTCGCCGTCCTTCACCCCCGCCGCCCGCAGCGCCAGGTGAAGCCCGGCCGTGCCGCTGGAGACCGCGCTCGCATGCCGCGCGCCCACTTGCGCGGCAAACCGCTCCTCGAAAGCACCCAGGCGCGGACCGAGCGACAGCTGCCCCGACCGCAGCACCTCGAGCACCGCCTGCTCCTCGGGCGGCCCGATCACCGGCCGTGCGAGCGGTATCTCAGAGCTCACGGGCGACCGGCACGCTTGGCGTCCGGCCGCGGAGCATGCCGTGCTCGATCGAGTCGAGCAGCGCATCCCACGACGCCTCGATCAGGTTCTCCGAGACTCCGATCGAGCCCCAGACGTCGTGGCCGTCGGACGCGTCGATCAGCACCCGAGTCACCGCGTCGGTGCCCTTCGCACCCTCGACGATCCGCACCTTGTAATTGACGAGATCGATGTCGTGCAGATGCGGGTGGAACTCGCCGAGCACCGATCGCAGCGCCCGGTCGAGCGCGTTCACCGGGCCGTGGCCGTCGGCCGAGCGCACGTGACGCTCCCCGTCGATCCAGAGCTTGATCGTTGCCTGCGCGTCGACCGGGCTGTTGACGTGCTTTTCGACGATCACCCGCCACGACTCGAGCCGGAAGAGCGGCTCGTAGCCCCCGGACTCCCGGCGCATGAGCAGGTCGAACGAGGCATCCGCCGCCTCGAATTGGTATCCGGCATGCTCGAGCTCCTTGACCCGCTTGAGCACTCGACCCGCCGTCGCGTCGTCGATCTCCAAGCCCGCCGTGCTCGCCTTCTCGAGCACCGTCGCCAGACCCGACTGCTCCGAGATCACCACGTAGCGCCGATTGCCGACGACGGCCGGATCGACGTGCTCGAAGGTCGCCGCGTCGGTCCGCACTCCGGCGACGTGGAGGCCGCCCTTGTGGGCGAACGCGTTCTTGCCGACGTACGGTTGGTTCGGATTGGGGGTGAAGTTGAGCAGTTCGTCCACGAAGTGGGCGGTCTCGGTCAGCTGGGCGAGCTGGTCGTCGGCCAGGCAGCGGAGGCCGAGTTTCAGCTGGAGGTTGGCGACGATCGAGACGAGGTTGGCGTTGCCCGTCCGCTCGCCGCAGCCGTTCATCGTCCCCTGGACCTGGGTGGCCCCGATCTCCACCGCGGCCAGCGAGTTGGCCACCCCGCACTCGGCGTCGTTGTGGGCATGGATGCCGATCCGCAGGCTCCCGTCGAGCGTGCCCACCGCATCGCGCGTCGCCAGGGTGACCTGCGACGGCAGCGACGAGCCGTTGGTGTCGCACAGGACCACGGTCTCCGCGCCCGCCTCGGCCGCCGCCCGCAGACAGGCCCGGGCGTAGACGGTGTCCGCCCGCCAGCCGTCGAAGAAGTGCTCGGCGTCATAGATGACCCGCTTGCCCTGCCCGATCAGGAAGGCGATCGACTCGCTAATCATCCGCAGGTTCTCCTCGCGGTCGACCTTTACCACCTTCTCCAGATGGAGCGTCCACGTCTTGCCCACGAGCGTGCACACCGGCGCCCCGCAGTCGGCCAGCACGCGCAGTCCGAGGTCGTCCTCCGCCCTCACGCCCCGGCGCCGGGTCGTCCCGAAGGCGGCGATCTCGGCCTGGCTGAAGGTCTCCCCGGCGAGCAGGTCGAAGAGCTCGCGCTCCTTCGGGTTCGACGCCGGGAAGCCGGCCTCGATCAGGTGGATGCCGAGCGCGTCGAGCTTGTGGGCGACGCGGAGCTTCTCCTGCGCCGAGAGCGACATGCCTTCGCCCTGCATACCGTCGCGCAGCGTGGCGTCGTACAGCTGGATCGTCTTCAAGGTGGGCCTCCGGCTCAAGTTTTCAGTTGCGGGCGCGATCGGGGTGGCGGCCTTCGGCGCTCGCGCGCTCAGCCGGCCGCCCCGGTAATTCGCCCGGCGCGCGGTCCGCGCCGCATCAGTCGGCCGCCGCCGGTCCGGCCAGGCCCGACGTCGCCGCGCTCGGCCGGGCCGCCGGCACCCCGACGATGTCGAGCCACTCGCGGTAGCGCTCGCTGCGGCCGTGGAGCGCGTCCTCGAAGGCACCCTGGAGGACCCGGGTGATCTCCCCCGGCTGACCGGCGCCGATCTCGTGGTCGTCGATCTCCCGGACCGGGACGAGCTCGGCCGCCGTCCCGCTGAGGAAGACCTCGTCGGCCAGGTAGAGCTCCGCTCGCGCCACGTCGCGCTCGACCACCTCGTAGCCGAGGTCGCGGGCGATCACGATGATCGACTTGCGGTTGATCCCGTCGAGGATCGACGCCGTCTGCGGCGGGGTCACGATCTGGCCGTCGCGGACGACGTAGATATTCTCGCCCGAGCCCTCGCACACGTGGCCGTGGTCGTCGAGCAGGATCGCCTCGTCGTAGCCCGCCTTGACCGACTCGACCTTGGCCAGCACGCTGTTGAGGTACTGCCCCGACGCCTTCGCGTGGGGGATCAGCGAGTCGGGGCTGATCCGCCGCCACGAGGAGATCTTGGCGCGAATGCCCGAGAGCTTGCTCTCCTCACCGAGGTAGGCGCCCCACTCCCACAGAGCGATCGCCACCTCGACCGGCAGCTCGAGCGGGTTGAGGCCGAGCTGGCCGTAGCCGCGGTAGACGAGCGGCCGGATGTAGCAGGAGCGCAGGCCGTTGCGATTGATCAGCTCGTGGGTGACCTCGCGCAGCTGCTCGGTCGAGTAGGGCATCGGCATGTAGTAGAGCTTCGCCGAGCGCTCGAGCCGGTCGAGGTGGTCGCGGTGGCGGAAGACCGCCGGTCCGTGCTCGGTCTCGTAGCAGCGGATGCCCTCGAACACGCCGGTGCCGTAGTGGAGGCCGTGCGTCAGGACGTGGACCTTGGCGTCCTCCCAGGCGACGAACTCCCCGTTCAGCCAGATGAGGTCCGCTTGGTTCACGACGCTTGCCTTTCTAGAGGTTGGCCAGCACGGCCTTCGATGCCTCCTCGGTGGTTGCCTCACCACCGAGGTCACGGGTACGCAGACCGTCCTGGAGGGCGCGGTCCACCGCGGATTCTACTGACGCCGCCTCAGCTTCCAAGCCCAAGCCGTGACGCAGCATCATCGCGGCCGAGAGGAACATGGCCAGCGGGTTGGCGATGCCCAGGCCCGCGATGTCCGGTGCCGAGCCGTGGACCGGCTCGAACAGGCCGGGCCCGTCGCCGCCGAGCGAAGCGCTCGGGAGCATGCCGATCGACCCGGTGATCATCGCCGCCTCGTCGCTGAGGATGTCGCCGAACATGTTCTCGGTGACGATCACCTCGAAGCGCCGCGGCGAGGAGATCAGCTGCATCGCCGCGTTGTCGACGAGCACGTGCTCGAGCTCGATCTCGGGGAACTCCTCGCTGTGGATGCGGCGGACGACCTCCCGCCAGAGGCGCGACGTCTCGAGCACGTTCGCCTTGTCGACGCTCGAGACCCGCGACTTCGCCGCCCTGAAGGCGACGCGGGCGATCCGCTCGATCTCGGCGACCGTGTACTCGCACAGGTCGCTCGCCCGGTCAGCCGTCCGTGTCTTCGCGCCGAAGTAGATCCCTCCGGTCAGCTCGCGCACCACGAGCAGGTCGGTGCCCTCGATCCGCTCGCGCCGCAGCGGGCTCGCCTCGTAGAGCGCCGGCAGCGGCTTGACCGGGCGGAGGTTGGCGAACAGGCCGAGGCCCTTGCGCAGGCCGAGGAGGCCCTGCTCGGGGCGCGGTCGGTCCGGGTCAGTGGTGTCCCACTTCGGTCCGCCCACCGCGGCCAGGAGGACGGCGTCCGCCGCTCTGCAGGCCTCGAGCACCGCGTCGGTCAGCGCCGTTCCGTGGGCGTCGATCGACGCCCCCCCGAAGAGGTGCTCCTCGAACTCGAAGTCCCCGACCGCCCGCAGCAGGTCCTGCGCCGGGCCGATGATCTCCGGGCCGATGCCGTCGCCCGGCAGGCTGACGATGCGGTGGGCCATCGCCGCCGGACCCTAGTGGTCTGACTCGCGGATGGCTTGGCGGTCTGGCGAGCTGCCTGGGCTTCAGCCGATGGCCTCCGGCGGGTGGTCCTCGTCGCCCTCGTCGTCGCGGTAGCGGATGGTCAGACCCGCGTGCTCGTCGAAGTCGAGCACGGCGAACCCGAACTTGGCCCAGTCGTCGTCGTTCTCGTGGAAGCTGCCCTCGGTCTGCCAGATGCCGGGCTTCGGCGGGGCGGTGCCCGCGGCGATCGCCGGGACCGGGATGCCGCCGTGGCCGATGCAGCGCATGAACGGCGGGTCCGGCGGCGCGCCCATCTCCGACTCGAGGCCGACGCAGCGGTGCTCGTGGCCCCAGATCCACGCGTCGATCTCCCGGCGCTCGAGCAGCGGCGCGAGCTTGTGCGGGAGGACCGTCCCGATGTCCGTGTGGTCGTAGCAGGAGACGAACTGGTGGTGGCTCAGGAGCATGACCTTGCGCTTCGGCTCCGCCCGCTCGGCCTCGTCGGCCCAGACGGCCACGACCGAAGCCTGCGGATCGGCGAGCACGCCCGATTTCCCCAGGCTGAGGACCTCCAGATCCCAGGAGGTGTCGAGTCCGATCAGGTCCCATGTCGGCGTCCTGATCCGGAAGAAGCTCGTCGGGTTACCGTCGGGCGAGCTCTGGTTCTTGAAGCGCGGATCGGTCAGCAGCGTGTCGAAGAACCCCCAACCGCCGCTGTACATGTCGTGGTTGCCGTTGAGCGCCCACGACTTCACGCCCGCCTGCGCCTGGGCGACCGTGACCGGCCACATCCCGTCGGCGAGCACCCGCCGCTGGACCTCCACCGGGTCGCCCGAGTAGTAGACGTCGCCGAGGTGGATGACGTGGACGGTTCGGCCCTGCGCCGTCGCCTCCTCGATCTCCCCGGCCATCAGCCTGGCCACGGCCTGGGCCCGCGGGAGCCCCGACCCCCAGTCGCCGACGATGACGATCCGGGCGTTCGCCTCGGTGATCGCATACTCGGCCGGGACATGGTTGAACGGACGGTTGCCCTTGGCGAGGCGGTCGAGCGTCGCATCGGCCACCCGCGTGACCCACTCCGAGTCGGTGGTCGAGAACTTCTCGGGATCGAGGACCGTCTCGATCGTGTGCCCGATGTGCTCGGCCTCGTGCCGCAGCGCCTCGATCGCCCCGGCGATGTGGGGGAAGAGGCCGCCCGTCTTCGGCTCGTGGACGATCGGCGGGTCGACCGCCCGCGCCTCGTCCTCGAGCGAGGTCTGCAGGAGGCTCACTGCCGGGTTGCGGCTGAAGAACGGCGACTTGACCGTCGCCTCACCGGAGGACGCCTCCCCCGTGTTGTCGGTGGGCAGAGCGGCGAGGACCGCCTCGACCGGCTGCGAGGCCCGGCCCCCGATCGCCTGCGCCGCGGCCTCCATCTTCTGCTTGTCGAGGCCCTTCGTCGCCGCCTGTTCGCGCATCGCCGCCACGTACTTTCCGACCTCGTCCTTGTCGAGGAAGTCCTTGATCATCTCCGCGCCCCCGCCGGCTGCGTTGCGTGCGACATTTCTGGCACCTCAGTTCTGATATACGAGCCCGGGCCGCAGGCTACCGCGGGCCCCGACCGGGCGCAAGAAGACGTTTCCTGTCACACCGATCACGTGCCTTCGAGCTCGCTGAGGTGTGGAAGGACGCTGCGTGCCGCGTGCTCACCCATGAACACGTCGAGATGGCCGTACCCGGCGAACACGGGAGCGCCGCTCCACCGGCGCGGTCAAGCTCGCTTCCCGGCCCCGTAGACCTCCCAGAGCTCGCCGCCGAAGAGCGCCCCGAAGCGTCCGAGCATGTCGACGCGGTGGGCCGGGTCGACCCGGAAGGTGGTGAGCTGGCGCGCGAAGTCGAGCGGATGGATGTGGATGATCCCGCTGGCCACGGGCGCCGCCTCGGCGTCGCCGCCCTCCTCGACGTGGCCGGCCAGGACGGTGGTGAACAGCGTCGTCGTGTCCGCCCAGGCGTCGAGCCCGTGGTCGTGGAGGATTATCTTGTGGCCGGTCATGGTCAGGGGATGGTGCTCGGCGTCGGCGAACTCGAGGCGGTAGAGCATGCGCTTCTCCGCCGGCTCGGACGCCTGGTCGACGAAGAGGTTGAACACGCCCGCGGTCACCGGCAGCCGGCCGCCGAAGGCGTCCGATTCGATCCACCCCTCGGCGCGGCCCGTGTGCTCCGGGTCGGCGATGAAGCGCTCGACGTCCTCAGCGGTGATCGTCAGGTGGAACATGAACGCCGTCCCCGCCTTCCTGCCGGCGCGGAACCCCTGGTCGAAGTCGGTCGCGCCGCACGTCACGTAGCCCTTCATCTCCTCGGTGAAGGCGAGCGACACGCGCTCCCCCTCGTCCTCGATCGGCGGCGCGGGCCGGGCGCTCGGCGCGGGCGGCGGCGGGGCCGCCGGCCGGGGCACGTCGGGTGTGCGCCGCGGCTCCTCGAGGATTGCCTGGGCGAAGCGGTCGGCGAGGGCGGCGATGGTCAGCGACGGGTTCGCTCCCACCGGCCCGGGCATGACCGACCCGTCGGCGATGTAGAGCCCGGGGTGGCCGTAGACGCGACCGTAGGGATCGACAACCCCCTCCCGATCGGAGCGGCCCATCCGGCAGCCGCCGAGCCCGTGCACGGTGACCACGCGGTTCGCGTGCCAGATCGGGTTGTCGAGGAAGTCGGCGCCGAGCTCCTCGGCGACCCGGCGCGACGTCTCGCGGAGCCGGTCGAAATACTCGGCCGACCGCCCGTGCTTGGACCAGTCGACCTCGAGCCGCTCGTCCTTGACGGTCATCCTGCCGTCCGGGATGTCGCGGCCCATGCCGAGCATCGGGAAGAAGGTCGAGGAGAGCTCGCAGTTGCCCAACAGCGCCGAGGCCAGGCCGCCGATCTCCGAGTGGCGGTGGCCGTGGAGGGCCGACCAGACGAAGTGAGCGGCCCGCGGCGCCGCGGCGGCGATCGCCCCCGGCGACTCCATCAGCTCGAGGATCCAGCCGGCGAAGTCGGGGATGCCGGCGTCCTCGAGGTAGAAGCCCCGCCCCGTCCCGCCGTCGCGCTCGTCGGGCATCCGGATCGCGCTCGTGATCACCGGCCCCCGGCCCGGGTCGAGGACCCGCGGCACCTTCTGCCCGTTGACCTCCTGCGTCGCCCGCACGGCAAACGTGAGGAGGTCACCGTTGCCGCAGAACCCGCGGCCGAGCTGATCGGAGAGGCCGGGCAGGCCGGCGCGGTTGCGTAGGAGCAGCCACGTCGTCCCGAGCGTCCCGGCCGAGAGGATCAGGCGGTCACAGGTGAGCGTCGTGCGCGGGAGCGCCGCCGTGTCGGTCGGGCGCCCCTCGGCCTCTTCGTCGTGGTGGACGTAGTGGACCTGGTAGCCGCCGCCCTCGCGCGGCTCGAAGCCCCGCACCTCACACCGCGTGCGCAGGTCGGCCCCCGCCCGCCAGGCGTCCGAGAGATAGGTGTAGTCGAGCGTGTTCTTCGATCCGAAGTTGCAGCCGATGTCACATTCCCCGCACAGGCGGCACGTCTGGCGGGTGCGGCCGTGGAGGTTCGGATGCGCCTCGACGATCGGCTCGCCCGGCACGGCGGGGGAGCCGTCGTTGGCGAAGGTCACCGCCAGCGGGACGAGCGACCAGTCGAGGCCGAGCCGCTGGGCCGCGTCGCGGTAGGCGAGTACCTTGGCCGTCTTGTCGTAGGGCGGCTGATCGAGCGGGTAGCGCTGCGTGCCGATGCGGCGCTCGACCTCCGCGTAATGGGGATCGAGCTCGGCGCGGGTGACCGGCCAGTCCTCGTAGCCGCCGTGGGCGAGGTCCTCGTTGACGAACCAGCGCTCGTCCTTGCGCAGGAGCACGTTGGCGTAGATCAGCGATCCCCCGCCCAGGCCGCTCGCGCAGACGGCGTCGAGACCGTCGAAGTCCCACATGTCGAACATCCCCTGGAGGCCCTCGCTCGGATCCCAGAAGTTGTTCTTCATGCCGAGCGGGCTGCGCGGGAACGACGCCGGCGGGTAGGCCTTCCCCCGCTCGAGCACGCACACCCGGCGGCCGGCCTCGGCCAGGCGGGTGGCCGTGACCGAGCCGCCGAACCCCGAGCCGACGACGATCGCGTCGAAGTGCTCCGGGGCTCCTGGGGCAGGTGAAGTGACGCTCATCTCCGGGCGGTCGTCGTCGCTGAACCCCCTCGAGGCTCGCTCCGGCCGCGACGAGCCTTACCGACGGAGGGAGAATTGTCAACCGGCCTGGACGGTGTACCTCAGAGCGCGGTGGTCACCGGCCCCGTCCGCTCACGCTCCGTCTCGAAGCGACCGATCGCCTCGTCCTGGGCCAGTGTCAGCGCGATGTCGTCGAGCCCGTTGAGCAGGCGGTGGCGGAGCTCGGCCTCGATCTCGAAGGCCACCGCCCGGCCGGCGAAGCGCACCTCGCAGGCCTCGAGATCGACCTCGGCGCTTCCGGCCTCCGCCATCTCGCGGACGTCGGACTCCTCCAGCACGAGCGGGAGGAGCCCAACCTTGGTGCTGTTCGAGTAGAAGATGTCGGCGAAGCTCGGCGCGACGATCGCCCGGAATCCGTAGTCCTCGAGCGCCCACGGCGCGTGCTCGCGCGAGGAGCCGCAGCCGAAGTTGCGACCCGCCGCGAGGATCGGGTTGCGCGGCAGATCCCAACCCGGCTCCTTCGCCCAGTCGTGGAAGAGGAACTCGCCGAACCCGCTGCGCTCGACGCGCTTGAGGAACTGCTTCGGGATGATCTGGTCGGTGTCGACGTCGCTGCGGTCGAGGTGGCTCACGCCGCCGGCGATCACGGTTATCGGTTGCATCGGGAGTCCCCTTCGGTGGTCGGGTCGCAGGCCACCGCTCAGGCGGCCAAGTCGCGGATGTCGACGAAGTGCCCGGCGATGGCCGCCGCCGCAGCCATCTCCGGCGAGACGAGGTGGGTGCGGCCGCCGCGCCCCTGGCGTCCCTCGAAGTTGCGGTTCGAGGTCGAGGCGCAGCGCTCGCCGGCGGCCAGGATGTCGGGGTTCATGCCCAGGCACATCGAGCAGCCCGCGGTGCGCCAGTCGAAGCCGGCGGCCCGGAAGACGTCGTCGAGGCCCTCGGCCTCGGCCTCGGCGCTGACCTGCTGCGAGCCGGGGACGACCATGGCCTGGACGCTCGACGCCACTCGCCGGCCGGCCACCACGGCCGCCGCCGCCCGCAGGTCGCCGATGCGCGAGTTCGTGCACGAGCCGATGAACACCCGGTCAACCGCGATGTCCTGCATCGCCGTGCCCGGCGCGAGCGCCATGTAGCGGAGTGCGCGCTCGGTCGCCTCCCGGTCGCCCGGCTCGGCGAAGTCCTCGGGAGCCGGCACCCGCCCGGTCACCGGGACGACCATGGCCGGCGTCGTGCCCCACGACACCTGCGGCGAGACCGCCGCCGCGTCGACGACGACCTCGCGATCGAACTTCGCCCCCGGGTCACTGTGGAGCTCGCGCCAGCCGGCGATCGCCCGCTCGAGCTCGGCCGGGGTCCCCGGCCGCGGGCTGCGCTCGAACCAGTCGAAGGTGACGTCGTCGGGCGCGATCATCCCGGCCCGTCCTCCCGCCTCGATCGTCATGTTGCACACGGTCAGTCGGCCCTCCATCGAGAGCGCCTCGATCGCCGGGCCGGCGTACTCGACGACGTGGCCGGCGGCGCCGGCGACGCCGATCTGGCCGATCGTCGCGAGGATCAGATCCTTGGCGGTGACGCCGAAGCCGAGATCGCCCTCGTAGCGGATGCGCATCGAGCGCGGCTTCGGCTGGGCCAGGCACTGGGTGGCCAGGACGTGCTCGACCTCGCTCGTCCCGATCCCGAAGGCCAGCGCGCCGAACGCCCCGTGGGTCGCGGTGTGCGAGTCGCCGCAGACGATCGTCATGCCCGGCTGGGTCACTCCGAGCTCGGGCCCGATCACGTGGACGATGCCCTGGCGGTCGGACCCCAGCGAGTAGACGGGCACGCCGAACTCGGCGCAGTTGTGCTCGAGCGTCTCGACCTGGACGCGGGAGAGGGAGTCGCGGATCCGCGCCGCCACCGGCGTCCCGTCGGTCGGGACGTTGTGGTCGGCGGTGGCCAGCGTCCGGTCCGGCCGGCGCACCCGGCGTCCGGCCAGCCGCAAGGCGTCGAAGGCCTGGGGGCTCGTTACCTCGTGCACCAGGTGGAGGTCGATGAAGAGCAGGCCGGGCGCCACCTCGTGGGCCGACCAGATCTTCTCGAGCAGCGTCTTTCGCATCGGACGGAGTCTCCTTTCGTACTGCGGATCAGCTGCGGCGCAGGCCGGCGTTGAGGACCGCCAGCAGGCGGGCCTCGTCCGGCCCCGGGTTCTCTAAGTGGTGGGGCAGGTCGGCGTCGAAGGTCACGCAGTCGCCGAGCTCGAGTGGGTGGCGCTGACCGTCGCAGACCAGGACCACCCGGCCCTGCTCCACGAGCGCCGTCTCCCGGCTGCCCGGCTCGTGCATCGGCGGATCCTCGGGGCCGCCGGTCGCCGCCCCGGCGGCCAGCGTGTGGCGCGACAGCTCGGCGCGCTGGCCCGGGAGCGGCGCGCTCAGGAGCTCGTAGCCGTGCCCGCGCCGCGAGTTGCCCCCTGGGCGGCGATCGCCGGCCCGAACGACGGTCACGGCGCCGTCCTCGTCGAGGCGCAGGAGCTGCGACAGGCGCAGCTCGAGCCCGTGGGCGATCCGCACGGCGACCTGGAGCGTCGGGCTCGTCTCCCCGCGCTCGACCTGGGAGAGCATCGGCGCACTGACCCCGGAGCGGACGGCCAGCTCGCGCAGAGACAGGCCCATCGCGTCGCGCAGGGCGCGGATCCGCGGCCCGACGGTGCTCGCCTGCTTCAGATCGGAGTCGCCGGTCGCCATACATCCGTATGTTATCACGTACGGACGGTCGCCCTCCCGGGCGCTCGGGGCGGCCTCACGCCAGCCCGGCGCGCACCATGTTGTCGGTCTCGAACATCTCCATCAGCGTCGCGTCTTCCCCGAAGACGGACCGCCGCGCCGCCTTCCAGCTCTCGACCTTCTCCGCCCCGTACATGTACTCGACCTTCTGCGGGTCGAGCCCCGAGTTCTTCGACCAGTGCATCGTGTAGCGGATCCCCGCCTCCCGGAGCGACGCGTCCATCCGGCGTTCGAACTCGGGGAACCGATCGTCGTTGATGAGGCCGAACTCGAAGACCGCCGTCTTCGGCTCGTGCTGGGTGAAGCTCAATGTCGCCTCCGAGCGGTGGACGAGCCTGACCTGGCTGATCGCCGGCAGCCGCAGCTTCCGCGCGACGGCCGAGCAGATGTCGATCATCTCCGGCGCATCCCTCACCGAGACGCCGAACGCGCTCTCGATGTAGCCCTCGAGGTAGTAGATCGAGGAGGTGTAGAGCTGGCCGGGGGTGCCGCGGACGTTGTTGAGCAGAGCGAGCTGGCGATACTGATCGAACTGGATGCCCGTGAGGATGCGGGGCGGCAGGAAGCGCAACAGGCCCGCGACGCGCAGGATGTTGATCCCTGGCGCATAGCCGTTCCCGTCGCGGACGATCCAGCGCGGCTTCGGCGTCGGGTGGCCGGGCTCGAAGGGGACCCGCGGCGCGCTCGCCTCCATCGCCACCTCCGCTCGACCGTGGGGATCGAAGATGAACTCGTAGTGGTAGATGTCGACCGGGTCGGCTGCGGCGAATTCCCTCAGCTTCTTCTTCAGGTCGTCGTGGTGGATGTCGACGATCCCCGGAAAGGCGAGCTGGTAGACCGGCGCCGTTTCCACTGCCATCGCGGCGATGATTCCGAAGGTGCCGAAGCTCACGACGGCCGCGTTGAAGATGTCATCGTCGCGGATCAGCTCGGCGCCGATCTTCGCGGTGAAGTCCTCGCCCAGCACCGGTTTCGACGCCTTCTCGATCCACAGCGTCCGGCCGGCGCCGGTGGCGATGTGCAGGCCGACGACGAAGTCGGACATCGCGCCGAAGTTGATCTGCGACCCGTGCGTGTTCCCGGAGACCGCGCCGCCGATGGTCTGCCCGTTGCCGATCCCGGCCGCCTTCAGCGCCCGCTTCCCGGCGACGTCGTGCGGCAGCAGCTCGAGATATGCGTTGAGCTCGGCGATCTGCATCCCGGTCTGGGCGAGGACGACATTCTGGCGGTCGGCGGCCGGGTAGGCGGCGTCGAAATGCCTGTCGCCGATGTCGTAGGCGCCGTTCAGCAGCTTGGTGTTCACCAGCCAGCCGTCGGTGATGTTGATGTCGGTCAGCGCCCAGCCCGAGCCGATCGGGAGGACCCGCTCGCCGGCGTCGCGGGCCTTGCGGATGACCTCGTCGAGCTCTTCGCCGGCGTTGCGGAACATGTCGAACCCCGTCAGGACCGTGCCGTGGGGGCCGACGTTGTCGACGTCGATGAGCCGGGCAACCGTCGTGCGGTGGGTGACGTGGACGCCGTTCCACGGCTGCGGGCCGGCATCGTCCCAGTGGATCATCGTCCCGCCTTCAGTCCAGGGTTCCGGCCTGCGACGGCGGGCGGGCGCAGCGCCAGCTGACCCGGGTCGGCGCCCAGATGCCGAGCGTCAGGAGGGTGGCGAACACCTGCAGGTAGTTGCGCCCGACCCTGATCTGCTCGATGCCCATCCGCTGGCCGTTGGCGAGGCGGCAGTTGGTGATGGGCAGGTCCTGGCGGATCAGGCCCCAGAGGAAGCTGTTGAGGTTGGTCGACCGCCACTCCGTCCCGGGCATGTTCTGCGGCTGGGAATCACCGAGGCCAAGGTCCTGGTAGATGTGGTAGGTCGACGCCGCGGACAGCAGACCGGACTGGCCGGCCGGCCGGTCCAGCCTCCGCTTCAATCGCGAGGACGTCCTGCCTCGACCTGCATCCGCCTTGGCGATTGTCCTCGGGGGGCTCGAGCTCATCAGACTCCACTCCTCGGTCCGTGATTTCCTGGGCGGCGACGAGCCGGCTGCTACATAGACGTGAAGGTGCTGACCGCTTTCATCTCTACTCCAGTTCCGCCTCGACCTCGATCAGTGGGTTGCCGGGCAAACATAGCCAGCGCCCGCGGGTGACTGTGTGACATTCATCACAGAGTTGGGCTGGGGCTTTTCCGCGAGCCTGTCGCCGCCGGAGCGGCGAATGACGGGCGGTCGCCTGCGGCTAACCTGGGACCGTGCCCTTCTTCCCGCTTCTGCGCCCCGACGTTCTCGTCCTCGGCGCGGGCGGGACGCTCGGCGAGGCCTGGATGACCGGGGTGCTCGCCGGGATCGAGCACGCGAGCGGCTTCGACCTGCGCGAGACCGAGACCTTCCTCGGCACCTCGGCCGGAGCGATCGTCGCCGCCCGGCTGGCGGCCGGGCGCCGGCCGCAGGGTCCGACCAAACCGGGGCGCGCCGCCGAGACCGTGGTCGGCGGCGGCGGTCCGCCGCTGCTCGAGCGGGCGGCCGCGCGCCTGCTGGGACCGGCCTGCGCTCCCGCCATGCGGCTCGAGCGCCTTCCGGGCGGCCTCGCCCGCAGCGCCGTACTCGCCCTCCTGCCCGAGGGCACGCGCTCGCTGAGCGAAATCGAGCGCGCGATCGGCCGGCTCCGCGCCCGCTTCGACGGGCGCCTGCGCGTCGCCTGCGTCGAGCGCCGCAGCGGCCGGCGCGTCGTCTTCGGAGCGCCGGGAGCACCGGCGGCCTCGGTGGCCGAGGCGGTGGCCGCCTCGTGCGCGATCCCCGGCTACTACCGCCCGGCGCGGATCGGCGGCCGCGACTACGTCGACGGCGCCGCCTGGAGCCTCCTCAACCTCGACGCCGCCCCGGCCGGCCATCGCACCGAGGTGCTCTGCCTGAACCCGAACGCCGGCCTCCCGGCCGCGATCGGCTCGCCGCTCGGCGTCGTCCGCGCCGTCCTGCGCAGCCGGCAGGTGCTCGAGCTCGCCGCGCTGCGCCGGCGCGGCGCCCGCCTGCGCATGATCGGTCCGTCAGCTCCGGCCGCCCGGCTGATGGGACCCGACCTGATGGACCCCCGGCCCCGCCAGGCGGTGCTCCGCGCCGGCTACGCCCAGGGGCTCGCCCTGTAGCCGCGCTGCGCCTACCCCGAGCCGTCGAGGAGGAGCGTCGCCGGCCCACCGCCGGCCAGAGCCAGCGGCGCGAGCGTAGCCGGCGTGACGACGACCGCCGGACCCGACGCCCGGTAGCGGAGCATGCTGAACGTGTCGCCCCGCCGGACCACCGGGGCGGTGAAGCCGGCGAGCGCGGGCGGAGCGGGCGGGACCGCCGGCGCGCGCAGCGGCGCCCCGACGCCGCGCCCGGCCAGTCCGATCACCTCCACCGTGGTGACCGCCGCCCCGGCCACCGGCAGGGCCCGGCTCGCGGGCAGGTAGTAGGCGAGCGGGAGTCGACCGGACGGCGGCGTGACGACGAGCGCCGTCGTCGACCCGGGCGGCACCGTCCGCGCCGCCCCGCGCCAGTCGTCGCGCTGATAGCGCGCGTCCAGGGCGATGCCGAGCGTCGCCGCCAGGCCGAGTACGCAGGCCGCGGCGACGAGCGCCGGACCCGCGCGGACGCCGGCCAGCGCCCCCCCGGCCGCCACGGCCAGGGCCGCCGGGACCCAGGCGCCGATGAGGTTGCGGGTGATCACGTAGTCGAGGCCGAGGAGGGCGAGCACCACCGGTACGGCGACGGCCGCCCCGGCGATCGCCGCCAGCCCGACCGCGTGGCCCCGGACCGGACCCGCCGGGCCGCGGAGGAGGCTCCAGGCGGACCCGGCGAGGAGCAGCGCCGCGAGGACGGCGAGGGCGACCTGGCCGGGCGTGTCGTAGCCGATCAGGAACTGCTTGGCCGCCTGCGCCAGCCGCGTCGCGAGCGGGCTGCGGGCGATGAAGTCGGCGCCGCCCTGTGCCCGCTGGTGGAGGGCGAGCGGGAGGAGGCCGCAGCCGGCCAGGACGACGCCGGCCACGGCGGGGGCAGCGGCCCGGCCGCGGGCCCGCAGCAGCCAGACGGCCTGCGGAACGACCACGAAGACGGCGAAGTAGTGGGTGGTCAGGGCGAGCGCGCAGACCACCGCCCACACGAGCGGCGCCCGGCGCCCGGAGCCCGGCTCGAGCGCCGCGGCGAGCGCCCAGAGGCCGGCCGCGGCGAGCGCGACGAGGAGCGCGTAGGCACGCGCCTCCTGCGAGTACCAGATCAGCAGCGGGCTGAAGGCGGCCAGGGCCGCCGCCGCGAGCCCGGCCCGGCGGCCGAACAGGCGCGCGCCCGCCGCGTAGACGACGGCGATCGTGAGCGTGCCGAAGACCGCCGAGAGCGAGCGCAGGCCGACCTCGCCCGTCCCGAACAGGCGCGTCCACAGCCAGGCGAGGAGGTAGTAGAGCGGCGGGGTCGACTCGGCGTCGGGCAGGGCCCGGAGCATCGCCCCGAGCCCCATCCGCATGAGCCGCGCCGTCGCCGCCTCGTCGAACCATAGGCTCTGCTGGGCGAGCGTCGCGAAGCGGAGCGCCGCCCCGCCCAGGCAGAGCCAGAGGAGCGGCGCCCGCCGCGCGAGACGGAGCACGCGCCGGTCTAGGGCGTGCGCGCGAGCTCGCCGACCGGCTCGCCCGGCGCGTCGACGGCCAGCTGCGAGCGGCGCACCGCCGTCGACACCGCCCGGACGTAGGCCCGAGCCGCGGCCTCGATGATGTCGGGCGAGACGCCCTGGCCCGAGGCCGAGACGCCGTCGAGCTCGATCACCACCGACACCTCGCCGAGCGCGTCCTGGCCCTCGGTGACCGCGTCAACGCGGAACTCGCGCAGCCGGGCGTCGACTCCGGTGGCCGCGTTGATCGCCCGGAAGACCGCATCCACCGGCCCGTCGCCGGTGAACTGGCCGACTACCGTGCCGCCGTCGGGCATGCCGACCGAGACGCGAGCGTGCGGCGGGCGGTCCGACGACGCCTCGACCTCGTAGGAGTCGAACGTGTAGCCGGCCACGACGCTCCGCAGCTCGTCGGTGACCAGCGCCTCGAGGTCCATCGCCGTGACCTGCTTCTTGCGGTCGGCGATCTCCTTGAAGCGCTTGAACGCGGTGTTCAGCGCCGCCCCGGAGACCGCGAAGCCGAGCTCCTCGAGCGCCTGCTTCAGAGCGTGGCGACCCGAGTGCTTGCCGAGGACGATCGAGTTGGCGTCGAGGCCGACCGTCGTCGCGTCCATGATCTCGTAAGTCGTGCGCTCCTTCAGGACCCCGTCCTGATGGATTCCAGACTCGTGGGCGAAGGCGTTGCGACCGACGATCGCCTTGTTGGGCTGGACGACGTAGCCGGTCAGGCGGGAGACGAGCCGGCTCGTCCGGGCGAGCTCCCGCGTGTTGACCGCGCACGGCAGGCCGATATCCGCCGCGCGAGTGTGGAGGAGCATCACGATCTCCTCGAGCGACGCGTTGCCCGCGCGCTCACCGAGCCCGTTGATCGCGCACTCGACCTGGCGAGCCCCGGCCAGCACGCCGGCGAAGGAGTTCGCCACCGCCAAGCCGAGGTCGTCGTGGCAGTGAACCGAGAGCGTGACGTCGGCGAGCGCCGGCACCATCGCGTAGAGCCGGCCGAGGAAGCCGGTGAACTCCTCGGGCATCGTGTAGCCGACCGTGTCGGGGATGTTGATCGTGGTCGCGCCCTCCTCGATCGCCGCTGCGACCACCTCGGCGGTGAAGGCGACTTCTGAGCGGGTGGCGTCCATCGGCGAGAACTCGACGTCGTCGACGTACTGCCTGGCGTGGGCCACGGCGGCCCGGGCCTGCCCGAGCACGTCCTCGCGCGTGCTCTGGAGCTGGTGGACGATGTGGATGTCCGAGGTCGAGATGAACGTGTGGATGCGCGGCCGCTCCGCGTCGCATACGGCGTTGTACGCCGCGTCGATGTCGGCGTGGTGGGTGCGGGCCAGCGCGCAGATCACCGGCCCCTCAACCTGGCGGGCGATCCCCCGGACCGCCTCGAAGTCGCCGGGAGAGGTGATCGGGAAGCCGGCCTCGATGATGTCGACGCCGAGCCGGGCGAGCTGCTGGGCGATCTCGAGCTTCTCGGTCGCATTCAGCGAGATGCCGGGGGACTGCTCGCCGTCCCGCAGCGTCGTGTCGAAGATCTCTACTCGGTTGGGATCCGTCGGGGTCATGGTTCCTCGCTAGCTAGTTCGTCCTACGGCTTCTTCTCGGCTGGGTTTGCGGCTGAGCGGCCGCCACGCGCTAATCCCCCTTGCGGGGGAGGAGAAGAAGGAGTGAGGAAAACTGCGGGAACGTCACCGGGCGGAGCCTAGCAGGGGAAGCCCGAGGGCTCAACTGCCCGCGGCTCAGATGTGGGCTGCTTTGGCGCGGCTGCGGAGCAGCCGGAGAGGCGCTGTTCGCCGGCCGCCGGGAAGGGCTCGGGATGCCGAGCGTCGTCAGGCCGACCTCGGCCGGGCCGCGCGTGAACCCCGGCAGATCGATGGTGAACGCGAGCAACGTCGCGGCGCCGGGGCGGTCACCTTGACGCGCAGCCCACGCGAGTCCGGCGGCATGACGGCCAAGAGCAGGCGCCGGGTCATGGCGCATGTCGTGGTGTCATGTCGCCGTCCTCGCCCGGCCATCCACCCCTCGTTCATCCCCGGGATTTTCAGCGAGTCACTGGTCTGGTGATCGGTGCGGTGGTACCGTCGCGTCTCGCGCGTCCATCCGACGCCCACCGACAGTGAGAGGAGCCCACCGATGGCAACTGGCGGCTGCTTCGTGAGGCGTGTCGTGCGGCGGCGCTCGATGTGCATTCTCCCGCTGGCCGGGACCCTGATCCTTATCGCGACGACGGCGGCCGGGGCGACCGGCCGCGCCGCCGCGGCAGGTTCGGCCCACGGGGCCCGGACGGCAAAGAAGACCAGGGTGATCTACGTGCAGGATGCCGGGGTGGTCGCCCCGTACATGACCGCCGATTCCAACGAGCGCTGCCCGACCACCGCCCCCCATGCCGTCGCGGGCTTCTTCGGATCGAACACCTCGACCGCCTCCGGCCAACTCGGCGAGGCGGCGTCGCGTCCCTACGGGGCGGGCGACCGGCACTGGTCGATCGGTGTCAAGAATCTCGGCGCCCAGCCGCAGAGCTACTTCGTCGGTGTGGTCTGCGTCTCGAGCGCCCGCTCCTTCGTACATGTCAGCACAACCGGGACGATCGATCCGCTCGGCACCAACGGCAACGACATGCGCTGCCCCGCGCGGGCCCCCTACCCGGTGGCGGGAACCTTCGGCCCCCAAGGCGGGCCGGACGGCCGCTTCCTGCTTGCCGAGTCGGTGCCGGATCGCCGGGTCTGGATCATGGCGTTCAGGAACATCACCAACATCCCACAGGCCTACACGGTCGGGGTCATCTGCGCCCGCTCCGGCCTCGAGGTCGACTACCTGTCGACTGCCCAGATCACGGTGGCACCGACGGCCACCGCGTTCGACGGCGGACGCTGTCCGGCCGCCACGCCCCACGCGATCGACGGGTTCTTCGGCATTCCGCCCGCCGCGAACTTCGGCGACATCACGCTGGACGGCTCGGCTCCGCACGACGGCGGCCGCTCGTGGGCCACGGCGATCTCCAGCCTGAGCCCGGTCGCCCAGCCGTACTTCGCCGGCACCGTGTGCCTGAGGTGAGGGATCCCCGCCGGCGCGGGTATCCTTGAGCCGATGGACACGCCGACCGCAGGCCAGCTCGTGAAGGTCAGCGCCGGCGGCCCGGTCCTCGACGGCATCGTGTTCGACGCCCCGAGCAGCGCGAAGATCGTCGTCGCCGTCGTCGATCCCGGACGCGGGCCGGTCTTCCGCACCTACGCGCCGAGCGACCTGGCGCAGCGAACCGAGGCGGGGCCGGACGACCGCGCCCTGCGGCTCCTCGTCCGCCGAACGCCGCCCCCGGCGGGCGGGTCTGGACGCGGCGGCCCCGGCGCCCAGCGGGGACGCTCCGGGCACACCCGGGCGACGACGCACCGCACCACCGGGCGCTGACCACTAGCGCTAGCCGGGCCGGCTCACGTCGCGAGCGAGGTGGATCTCCCGCATCAGGTGGGTGTCGACGTCGTAGACGAAGCCGCGGACAAGGTCGTGGTGGAGGAGGAAGGGCGACCGCCGGACGCGGAGGATCGACTGGCGGACGTCGGCGTCGAGGTCGTCGAACGACTCGATCGCGAAGGCCGGCGCCACTCCGGTGGCCGCCTGGAGCTCGGCGCGGAAACCGTCGTCGGTGAGCTTCTGCATGCCGCAGTCGGTGTGGTGGATCAGCATCACCCGGCTCGTATCCAGCCGCCGTTGCGAGACGGCGAGCGAGCGGATCACGTCGTCGGTGATGACCCCGCCGGCGTTGCGCATCATGTGGGCCTCGCCGTCGCGGAGACCGAGCGCGGCGAAGATGTCAACGCGGGAATCCATGCAGGTCACGATTGCCAGGCCCCGGCTCGGCCGCACATCGAGATGGCGGACCGGCAGCGACGCGGCGAACGCCCGGTTGTTGGCGAGGAGCTCGTCGATGACGTCCATCGGCGGCCAACCCTATTGCCTCGCCGCGCGCGCGAGCGTGTCAGTGACGGCGGGGTGATTAGAGAATGACGCTGCGCCCGCTGACCCAGCCCTCGGCGGCGACGATCTCGCGCACCACCTCGTCGGGGACGGGCTCGCGGGTGGTCACCACCATCGCCGCGAGGTCGCCCGGCAGCTCGGAGGTCGCGGCGGCCGGCTGGCGGGCCACGGCGGCCGAGTCGATGTTGATCGAATGGCCGCCGAGCACGGTGCCGATCCGGCCGAGCATCCCGGGAAGGTCGCGGTAGCGGAAGACCGTCACGTTCGGCTCGAGCTCGATCGTCAGCCGCTGGCCCCACACCTCGACGAGGTGGGGCGACTGCTGCGGGCCCATCCCCGTTCCGGCCACCACCACCCGCTCACCGCCGGCGACGACCGTCACCCGGATCAGCTCGTTGAAGTCCTCGGACTCGGAGACGGACTTCTCCTCGACGACGATCCCCCGCTCGCTGGCCAGGGCCGGAGCGTTGACGAAATTGACCGGTTCCTCGGTGTGGCCGCGGAGCGCCCCCTGGAGGACGGCGCTGGTCAGCAGCCGGGTGTCGTAGTCGGCGATCCGCCCGAAGAACGCGGCTTCGACGCGCTCGAGCGAGCTGCCCTCGGCGAGGCCCATGGCCAGGCGCCCGAGCTGCGAAGCCAGGGGGAGGAAGGGCCGCAGGACCGCCATGTCCTCGGCGCCGATCGACGGGATGTTGACGGCGGTCGAGACGACGCCGCCGGTCAGGGCGGCGACGATCTGCTCGGCGCTCTGGCGCCCGGCGCGATCGGTCGCCTCGGCGGTCGAGGCGCCGAGATGCGGAGTGACGATCACGTTCGGATAGCCGGTGAAGAGCGGGTAGTCGGTGATCGGCTCGCTCGGGAAGACGTCGAGCGCGGCGCCGCCGACCTTGCCGGAGTCGAGCGCCTCCTGGAGCGCCCGGTCGTCGATCAGCCCGCCGCGGGCCACGTTGATCACGCGGACGCCGTCCTTCATCGCCGCGAACGCCCAGGCGTCGAGGAAGCCGCGGGTGTCGTCGGTCTGGGGCAGGTGGACGGTGATGAAGTCGGCCCGGCCGTAGAGCTGGGTGGTGCTCTCGACCTTCTCGACCCCGACCTCGCGGAAGCGCTCGGTGGAGATGAAGGGGTCGAAGGCGATCACGTGCATGCCGAAGCCGCGGGCGCGGGCGGCGACGAGCTGCCCGATGCGGCCGAAGCCGATCACGCCGAGCGTCTTCTGGTACAGCTCGACCCCGGAGAACTTCGACCGCTCCCAGCGCCCGGCGGTCAGCGAGGCGTGCGCCTGGGGGATGTTGCGCGCCAGCGCGAGCAGGAGGGCGACCGTGTGCTCGGCGGCGGTGACGACGTTCGACTGCGGCGCGTTGGCCACGACGATCCCGCGCTTGGTCGCCGCGTCGACGTCGACGTTGTCGACGCCCACGCCGGCCCGGCCGATCACCCGCAGCGACGTCCCCCGGGCGATCAGGTCCGCCGTCAGCTTCGTGGCCGACCGGATCAGGATGCCGTGAAACGGCGCGAGCCGGTCGCCGAGCTCCGCGACCGTCCAGTCGAAGCCGGTCTCGACGTCGAAGTGCTCGCGGAGCAGCGCCAGGCCCGAATCGCCGACGTCCTCGCGCACGAGGACGCGCGGCCTGTCGGCCATCAACTCGACCGCTCGACGATCCAGTCGATGCAGGCGGTCAGCGCCTCGACATCGTCCGTCTCGATCGACGGGAACATGCCGACCCGCAGCTGGTTGCGTCCGACCCCCCGGTAGGGGTCGACGTCGACGACCCCGTTGGCCCGGAGCGTCGCGGCGAGGGCCTTGGCGTCGACCGCGGCGTCGAACTCGATCGTCCCGACCACGGCCGAGCGGAGCGCCCGGTCGGCGACGAAGGGCGTGGCGAAGGAGGACGCCTCGGCCCAGGCGTAGAGGTGGTCCGCCGACGCGCGCGAGCGCGCGACGCACCAGTCGAGCCCGCCGCCCTCGAGCATCCACTCGAGCTGGTCGACGAGGAGGACGAGGGTGGCGACCGCCGGCGTGTTGTTGGTCTCGTCCTTGGCGTTCGAGGCGAGGGCGGCCGACAGGGACAGCGAGGAGGGGATGTAGCGGCCGGACGCCGCGACCTCGGCGATCCGTTCCTGGGCGGCCGGGCTCAGCATGGCGATCCAGAGTCCGCCGTCGGAGGCGAAGCACTTCTGCGGAGCGAAGTAGTAGGCGTCGGCGTCGGCCAGGTCGACCGGGAGGCCGCCGGCGCCGGAGGTCGCGTCGATGGCCACCAGAGCCCCGGCCGAGTCAGGCGGGCGCACGACGGGGACCGCGACGCCGGTCGAGGTCTCGTTGTGGGCCCAGGCCACGAGATCGGCCCCGGCGAGCGCGATCCCCGCCGGGTCGGGTGCGTCGCCCGCCTCGGCCCGCAGGACGATCGGGTCGTCGAGGAATGGGGCCGCCTCGGTCGCCTGGGCGAACTTCTTCGAGAAGGCGCCGTAGGAGAGGTGGAGGGCCCGCTCGGCGACGAGGCTGAAGGCGGCTGCGTCCCAGAAGGTCGTGGTCCCACCGTTGCCGAGGGCCACCGCGTAGCCGTCGGGCGCCGCGAAGAGCTCGGTCAGCCCGCTGCGCACCCGGCCGACCAATGACCTGACCGGCGGCTGACGGTGCGAGGTGCCCATGACGGCGGCGCCGGCTGCCGCGAGGTGGGCGAGCTGCGCCGGCCGCACCTTGGACGGGCCGCAGCCGAAGCGCCCGTCGCCGGGGAGCAGCGACGCGGGCACGACGAGGGCGGGGGTGCTGCTGGTGGTCATCGAGCGTATGCGAGGTGAGGGCGTCAGAAGCTGGGCTTGATCCAGTCCATGTGGGAGCGGAGCTCCTTGCCCGTGCTCTCTACCTCCGTCGCGGCCTGCTCCTCGCGCATGCGCCGGAAGTTCTCCTGTCCTGCCCGGTTCTCGGCTATCCACTCGCGCGCGAAGTCGCCGGACTGGATTTCGGCGAGGATCTTGCGCATGCTCGCCCGCGTCTCGTCGGTGATCACCCGCTTGCCACGGGTGTAGTCGCCGTACTCGGCGGTGTTGGAGATCGAGTACCGCATCCCGGCGAGACCCTTCTCGTACATCAGGTCGACGATCAGCTTGAGCTCGTGGAGACACTCGACGTAGGCCATCTGCGGGTCGTAGCCCGCCTCGACGAGTGTCTCGAAGCCGGCCTGGACGAGCTCGGAGGCGCCGCCGCAGAGGACGGCCTGCTCGCCGAAGAGGTCGGTTTCCGTCTCGTCCTTGAAGGTCGTCTCGATCACGCCGCCGCGGGTGCAGCCGATCCCCTTGGCGTAGGCCAGCGCCAGCGACTTCGCGTCGCCCGTCGCGTCCTGGG
>JBPCNA010000253.1:0-3184 GCA_051001735.1 Solirubrobacteraceae bacterium | reverse complement strand
GAGCCGGCCACGAGCTTCCGGCGCCGGGTCAGGGCGCCGACGGCGCCGCCTCAGAGGAGGACGCCCGTGCGCGCGAGACCGAGCATCGCCCGGACCTCCGCCGGCGTCGCCGCCCGCCGTCCCGCCGCCGCGCCCAGCGCGACGACGCGCTCGACCAGCGCTGCGTTGGTCGCCGGCGTCCGGCGGGCCTGGTCGAAGTGCGGGTTGTCCTCGAGGCCGGTGCGGACGTGGCCGCCCATGAAGATCGCCAGGCCGTTCACCGCCAGCTGAAAGGCGCCGATGCCCGCCCCGACCCAGACCGTCGCGGCCGGGAGCGCCCCCGTCAGGGCGGCGAGGTCACCGGCCCGAGCCGGCGCCGTGTTCGGCCCGCCGAGCAGCACGTTCGCGCAGAGCGGCGGCTCGAGCAGGCCGCGATCGACGAGGCCGTGGGCCAGGTAGGCCATGCCCGAGGCGAAGACCTCGAGCTCCGGCTTGATCCCCTGCTCCCGCATCCGCGCCGCCAGCCGCTCGATCATCTCCGGCGAGTTGACGCTCGCCGCGTCGCGGAAGTTCAACGATCCCAGGGTCAGGCTCGCCATATCCGGCTTCGCCGCGCCCGCGCCCGCGAGCTCGAGCACGTCGGCGCGGCGCTCGAACTCGGAGAACGTCCGGCCGCTCGTCGTCACGCAGATGACGAGGTCGGGAGCCTCGGCCCGGATCATCGGGATGATCGCCGCGTAGGACCTCCCGCCGCCAGTCGGGCGACTCCTCCCCGGCGCGCGCGCGGGTGGGGCTGGGCGTTCATGCCCGCCGGAGTCGTCGGTCCCGCTCCATCGCCCGCGGACACCAGCCGAACCCGCGTCGGTCGAAACTGAGCCGCCCGGAGCCGCCGTATCCTGGGCGCCGTGATCGACTTCGCCAAGCGGCTGGCGCGACTCATGGGCACGCCCGGGGCGATGGTGCGGACCGGCCTCCTCATCGCCGTGGCCCAGGCCGGGCTGCTCGCCCCGGTGCCGCTGCTCGTCGCCCGCGTCTTCGACCATTCGATCCCGGCCCGCGACGCCGGCGGGATCGTGTTGATCGGGGTTGCCATGCTCGCCCTCTACCTGGGCAGCGCCGGCCTCGCCCTCGTCTCGCGCCGGGTCGCCGTGCGCCACACAAAGGCCGCCATCGCTCGCCTTCGCGCCGACCTGCTCGCCCGGCTCTACAAGCTGCCGGTCGCCTGGCACGACGGCCAGGATCCGGGATCGCTGCACACGACGATCGTCCAGGAGACCGAGCGGCTCGACCTCCTGCTGATGCAGGTCGCCACCTCGCTGGTGCCCGCCGTGCTCGTGGCCGTCGGACTCGTCGTCGTCGCCGCCGCGCTCAACCCCGTCCTCTGCGGCCTCGTGCTCGCGGTGTCGGTCGCCTTCCTGACCGGCATGCGCGCGCTGGCGCGGCGCGCCCGGGCCGCCTCGCGCGAGTCGCTGGTCCAGTACCGGATCCTCAGCTCCGGCATCCGGATCGCCCTCCGCGCCATGCCGCTGACCAAGGCCAACGCCGCCGAGGCGTGGGAGCTCGAGCGGCGCACCGGGCAGGCGGAGGCGGCCGGCGCCGCCTCGGGCGACGCCGCCGTGGCCCAGGCCGGCTACGGGGCGGCGATCAACGCTTTCGCCGGGCTGATCGGCGTGGTCATCCTCGTGGCCGGCGGGATCTTCGTCACCCGCCGGGAGATGACCCTTGGGCAGCTCATCTCCTTCTACGCGATCGGGGCGCTGCTACTCCGCCAGCTCGCCAGCGCCGTGCCCGGGCTGGCGAGCATCCTCGCCGGCGCCGAGTCGATGGAGCGGATCGAGGAACTCCGGTCCTGCCGCGCGGCCGAGCCCTACACCGGGCGGCGCCTGCTCACGCCGACCGGGGCGCTCAAGCTCGACCACGTCACCTTCGGCTACGGGGCGGCTCCGCCCGTCCTCGTCGACGTCGACCTCGACATCGCGGCGGGCGAGCACGTGGCGCTCCTCGGTCCCAACGGCTCCGGCAAGAGCACCGTGGTCAGCCTCCTCCTCGGGCTGCGCCGCCCGCAGGGCGGCGTCATGCGGGTCGACGGGGTCCCGCTCGACGAGCTCGACCTCACCGCGCTCCGCCGCCACATCGGCGTCGCCCTCCAGGACCCGATCCTCCTCCCGGGGACGGTCGCCGAGAACATCGCCTACGGGCGGCCCGAGGCGACCGAGGAGGAGGTCCTCGCCGCCGCCCGCGCCGGAACGGCGGATCGGCGCGTGTCGACCCTCCCGGACGGCTACGACACCCAGGTGGGCGACGAGGGCGTCCGCCTGTCGGGCGGTGAGCGCCAGCGGATCGCCATCGCCCGCGCCCTGCTCGGCCGCCCGTCGATCGTGATCCTCGACGAGCCGACCACGTATCTCGACCGCCCGGCGATCAACGCGCTCATCGACGGCCTCGACTCGTTGCCGGTCGCCCCGACGGTGATCCTCGTCACCCACGACTATGGCTTCGCCCGGCGGGCCGACCGGATCGTCCATCTCCGGGACGGGCGGGTCGAGCTCGTCGAGCCCGGCGACCGCGAGCGCCTCGAGTTGGTGAGCGACGGCGGCCCCGCCTGATGCGGATCGTCCTGGCCACCTACTCGCTCTATGCGACCGGTGGCAGCGAGACCTACGTGGTGACCGTCGCCGACCAGCTCCAGCGGCTCGGCCACGACGTCCAGCTCTTCGCCGTCCACCACGGCGCCGCCAGCGAGCTCGCCGCTGCGCTCGGCCTACGTCTACGACCACAACGGCGCCGACGGCTGGGTGACGGCCGCGAGCTACGAGCGCCTGGTCGCCGACAACTTCGGCGGCCAGAGCGATCCGGCGCCGCTCGACGAGGACCGGCTCGTCGCCGACCTGGCCGCCTACGACCGCGGCATGGGCCTGGTCGACCGCGACCTCGCCGTCACCCACCACGCCGCGAGCAAGCACGCCGCCGCACTCGTCGAGGTGCTCAGGCGCGCCACCCGGTCGCCGGCCCCGGCGGCCGTCGCCCCCCACGACGAGCTCGCCCGCGCCTTTCGCCTCATCCACAAGGCCGAGGACTGCGGGTTCGGGCTGCTCGCCGAGACCCGCCGACTCGGTCAGCGCATCCACGAGCTCGAGGCCGAGCTCGAGCGAGCGCGGCGGGCCGCGCCGCCCGGCGGCGCACGGACCGGGCCAGGGGGCGAATA
>JBPCNA010000252.1:0-2552 GCA_051001735.1 Solirubrobacteraceae bacterium | reverse complement strand
GTGTGCCAGTTTTCCCCACTTTCAGCGCCGTTGCCTTCGGGGGAGGCACAACAAAGAGGACGGCGTCGGAGGGCACCCGCCCGGCGGCCACGGCCGCGGGCCCGGCCCCGGCGGCCGGTACGCTCGTCGTCGCCGCAGACGCCACCTACGCGCCGAATGAGTTCATCGGCCCCGACGGCCACACGGTGGTCGGGATGGACGCCGACCTCGTCAAGGCGCTCGGCCAGGCCATGGGCCGGAAGGTCAACCTCGTCAACGCTAACTTCGCGAGCATCATCCCTGGACTGGGCGCCCACAAGTACGACATCGGCGCCTCGTCGTTCACCGACACCAAGGAGCGGGAGAAGACGGTCGACTTCGTCACCTACTTCGCCGCGGGAACGTCGTTCTACACTCACGTCCAAGGAGGGGCCGCCGTCGGGACGCTCGCCGCGCTCTGCGGGCACGTGGTGGCCGTCGAGAGCGGGACGACCCAGCAGATCGACGCGACCGCCGAGGACAAGAAATGCCGGGCGGCCGGTAAGAGCGGGGTCAATGTCCGGGTCTTCCCCGACCAGAACGCCGCCAACCTGGCTCTGAGTAGCGGCCGGGCGCAGGTCGGGATGGCCGACTCGCCGGTGGCGGCGTACGCGGTCAAGCAGTCGGGCGGCGCCTTCAAGCTCGTCGGGGCGCCTTACGGGACGGCGCCCTACGGGCTCGCCCTGGCCAAGAGCAGCGGCCTCGCCCCGCGGGTGCTGGCCGCCGTCAAGAAGCTGATCGCCGACGGCACGTACAAGACGATCCTCGACCGGTGGGGCGTCGGCGCCGGGGCGATCGCCAACCCGACGATCAACGGCGCCACCAGCTAGCGCTGGCGGCGCGGGGTGTCCTCGCCCGAGGCCAGCGAGCCGCCCCCGCCCGGCCCGCCGGGCGAGATCCGCGCCGTCGGCGTCCGGCGTCCGGGGCGCTGGATCGCCGGGGTGGTGGTCGCGCTGCTGGCGGTCGGGGTCGGCCGCTCGGTCGCCACCAACCCGCGGTTCGAGTGGGACGTCGTCGGCCGCTTCCTCCTCGACACGCGGATCCTCCACGGGGTGCTCGTGACGGTCGAGCTGACGCTGGCCGCGATGGCCACCGGGATCGCCCTCGGCGTGGTCCTCGCGGTCATGCGTCGCTCGACGAATCCGCTCGTCTCCGGCTCCAGTTGGCTTTACATCTGGTTCTTCCGGGGGACCCCGGTGCTCGTCCAGCTCATCTTCTGGGCAAACGTCTCGGCGCTCTATCCGCGCATCGCGCTCGGCATCCCGTTCGGCCCGGCGCTGGTCAGCCTCGACGCCAACGCGCTCACGAACAAGCTCTTCCTCGTCGGGCTGCTCGCCCTCGGGCTCAACGAGGCCGCCTACATGGCCGAGATCGTCCGCGCCGGGATCCTCTCGGTCGGCGAGGGACAAACCGAGGCCGCCCAGTCGCTCGGCATGACCCGCCTCCTGGTGATGCGGCGAATCGTCCTGCCCCAGGCGATGCGCGTGATCGTCCCGCCGACCGGCAACGAGACGATCTCGATGCTGAAGACATCGTCCCTCGTCAGCTTCATCGCTCTGGCCGACCTCACCTACGCCGCCCAGCAGATCTACGCCGTCAACTACAAGGTGATCCCCCTGCTCCTAGCGGCGAGCGCCTGGTACCTGCTGATGACGAGCGTCCTCTACGTCGGCCAGTTCTACCTCGAGCGCCGCTTCGGGCGCGGAGCCGCGCGCGAGCTGCCGCCGACCCCGCTCGCCCGGCTGGCCAGCCGGCTGCGGTCGCGCCCGGCCCGGGCGGAGGCATGAGCGCGCCCCCGATGGTCAGCGCCTCGGCCGTGCACAAGCGCTACGCGCGCGTCGAGGTGCTCCGCGGCATCACGATCGACGTCGAGCCGGGTGAGGTCATGTGCCTGCTCGGACCGTCTGGCGCTGGAAAGTCGACGTTCCTGCGCTGCATCAACCATCTCGAGAAGATCGACGCCGGCCGGCTGTCGGTCGACGGGGAGCTCGTCGGCTACCGCGAGGCCAATGGCAAGCTCCACGAGCTGCCCGAGGCGGAAGTGGCGCGGAAGCGGGCCGAGATCGGCATGGTCTTCCAGAGCTTCAACCTGTTCCCTCACATGAACGCCCTCGAGAACGTGGTCGAGGCGCCGATCCGGGTGAAGCACGTTCGCCGTGGCGAAGCCGTCGAGCGGGCGGAGGAGCTACTGGAGCGAGTCGGCTTGAGCGACAGGCGCGCCGCCTACCCAGCCCAGCTCTCGGGCGGCCAGCAGCAGCGGGTGGCGATCGCCCGAGCGCTGGCCATGGCGCCGAAGCTGATGCTCTTCGACGAGCCGACGTCGGCCCTCGACCCCGAGCTGGTCGGCGACGTCCTCGATGTGATGCGCCAGCTCGCGGCCGACGGGATGACAATGATCGTGGTCACCCACGAGACCGGTTTCGCCCGGGAGGTGGCCGACCGCGTCGTCTTCATCGACGCCGGGGTCGTCGTCGAGGCGGGACCGCCGGCCGAGGTGCTCGGCAACCCCCGCCACGCGCGGACCCGAGCCTTCC
>JBPCNA010000251.1:0-2504 GCA_051001735.1 Solirubrobacteraceae bacterium | reverse complement strand
CGAGGCGCCCGCCGGCGCCGACCCCGGCGGCGCTGCGGGCGTCGACGCGCCCGAGGACGAAGGGGCGGCGGCGAGCAGGCTCGCCAGCGGCGGCGGCGGCGGCGGGTCGACGACGACCGGCGCGACGATCGGGGCGGCGGCCCCGTCGAGCGTGACCGCCGCCGTCAGCTTCGGATGGCGTGCGCGGACGCTGTGGCCGAGCGCGACCGGGAGGATTCGCTCCTGCCCGGGCCCGAGGGCGAACGGGCCGACGCGGAGGCCCCCGCTCGGGCAGCCCTCGCTCGGGCAGAGCAGGCGCAGAACGCCGGCGCACCGCGCGAGCAGGCAGTCGACCCGGGCGTGCAGAGCGCCGACCGGGTCGGTCTGGAGGCGCACGACGACCGGGCGCGGCGGCGTCCGTCGGCGGCAGGCGTCGAGCCCGGCGGCGCGGGTGATCGCCGCGTAGTAGAGCGTCAGGTGCTCGACGGTGACCCCGCCGCCGGGGACGGCCCGCCGGGTGTAGGAGGTCACGGCGACGTCGTCGAGGCAGACGCTCTGCACCTGTCCGGCGGCCGACCAGGCGAGCCTGACCGACCGCAGATGCGTCCCGGCCGTGCGGGCGACGGCCAGACGCGGGGAGGTCGCGTCGACCGCCCGGGTCAGGGTCAGCGCCCAGGCGCGCGGGATCGGGGCGACGCCGATCACGCCGACCGCCACGAAAGGCGAGCCGCTGACCGGTCCTATCACCGCGGCGCCGAAGGTCACCGCGGCGGCCGGCGTCGCGCCCGCCCCGAGAAGGAGGAGTACGCCGACGCCGACCCATCCCCGCAGCCTCATCGCTCGCCCACCATAACGGCGCCGCCGCGCCCGCCGGCGGGGGCCCGGTAGCGCCCGAGCAGAGCGACGATCGCCGGGGCGAAGAACCAGGGGATGTAGAGGTAGAACCAGTGGGTGACGCCGAGCTGGAGGGCGATCACCACGGCGGCGGCGAGCGCGGCCAGGCCGATCACGTCGGGCCGCCTGGGCACCAGGGCGACGGCGACGGCGAGCAGGACGGCGGCGATCTCGACGGCGGTCTGCCCGGCCTCGAGGCCGCCGTAGAGCCCCCAGACCGAGAAGGGGGACCCGCGCGAGGCCTGGTAGGCCACCGTCCGGTCGTAGATCTCCGAGACGCTGTCGTGGGTGACGGCGGGGATCGAAGCCACCAGCGCGGCCACGCCGAAGGCGAGCCCGAAGAGCAGCAGCGACCGCACGCGCCGGCGCCAGCTGGGCTCCTCACGCAGGCCGTGGGTGGCGAACAGGGGGGCGAGGGCGAGGGGGGCGAACTTGGTCAGGCCGGCGAGGGCGGCGAACACCCCGCGCGCGGGCGGCGAGACGGCGAAGGCCACGGCGGCGAGGACGAGCGCCGCCACCAGGGAGTCGTTGGTGTCGCTCTCGGCGGCGAACAGGGTGAACGGGTAGGCGGCCCAGGCGTAGGCCAGCGCGATGCCCATGGTCGGGCCGCGGATCATGCGGCCGATCAGCAGGAGCAGCGCGATGCAGATGAGGTCGAAGGCGACCGCGGCGCCGTGGGCGGCCGGCAGGTCGTCCCAGTGCCCGCTGAAGCCGAAGGCCGCGACGAAGGGGATGTAGGCCTCGTAGGCCGCCGGGCCGTAGGTGTCGCCGCGCTGATTCTCAGACGGGAAGCTTCCGTAGAGCGCCCGGCCGTCACTGATCCGCTGGGCGCCGATCACCCCGGCGTAGCCGACGTCGATCACGTTCCCGTCGGTCACGTTGAGGGCGATCCGGAAGCCGATCAGGAAGACGAGCCCGACGGTCAGCCACGACACCGGCACCGCCAGGCGCAGGCGCGGCGGCCGCGTGGCGTCGCCGTCCCGGGGTCGGCGCAGGCCGATCCAGAGCATCCGCCCGAGCAGGTAGACGAGCGGCGGGTAGGCGAGCGGCACCGAGCTGTAGATGTCCCCCTGGTTGAAGTAGGCCAGGGACACCGAGAAGGAGGCGAGGACGAGCAGGTCGAGGTGGAGCATCCGCAGCGGCCGCCGCCGGTCGAAGAAGGGGGCGAGGAAGAGCAGGGTGAGCGGGATCCAGACGTAGAGGGCGTTGACCTTGTGGCCGAAGGCGCCGGGGTAGCCGCGGGCCATCGACCAGGCGACCTGGAACCCGGTCCAGGCCTCGCGCACGGCGCCGGTCGAATCGTCGATCAGGACCTGGGCGATCTCCTTGCCGGGGCGGTCGAAGTAGCTGACCTGCCACTGGAAGGGGCCCTTCTCGTAGGCCACGGGATAGGAGCCGCGATGGCTGCGGAGCACCGCCGCGACCTTGGGCACGCGCGCGGCGATCGCGGTGATCTGGTCGGCCGAGCGGACATGCCCGCCGGGGGGCCGGTCGAGGAACGTCGGCCGGACAAGCGGATTAGCGGGGACGGCGGTCGTGACGCGACGGGCCCCGGTGTGCGTCGCCGGTCGGGCGGCCGGGGCAGCGGGGGCCGTGGCCGCGGGGGCGGCGGGAGCCCCGGGGCCCCCCAC
>JBPCNA010000250.1:0-13682 GCA_051001735.1 Solirubrobacteraceae bacterium | reverse complement strand
GCGGCGGCGGGGGTAGCTGCCACGGATCTGGGTCATGAACGCGAGCATGTCCTGGCCGCGGCGCCTGGGCCGCAGTCGTGTTCGGAGGCGGTCGGCGTGAACGTCGTAGGCGCCGAAGACGTAGCGGACTATCCGCCGAGGACGGCGCCGTCGTCGATGCGCCGGGGCGGCCGCCCGCCGTCGTCGATCTCGACGCTCCCGCGGACGGTGACGTCGCGTCCGAAGGCGACGTCGCCGTGGACGACCAGGCGGTCGCATCCCACCAGCGACGGCGGGCCGGCGGCGAAGCGGGGCTCGAAGTCGTCGAGCAGCTTGTAGTGGTCGGGGTCGAGCTCGATGTAGGGGGGATCGGGCGAGCGGCGGCGGGGGGAAACGACGATGCGGGCGTCGTCGGTCCGCTCGAAGCAGTCCGAGCGCAGCGCGAGCAGGTCGTCGGTCGTCTTGACCGGGACGAAGCGGTCGCGTGGGATGCGCAGGGCGCTGGCCCGCTCGAAGAGGGCGATCGAGGAGCCGATCGCCGTCTCGAGCTGGTAGACGGCCGTCGAGGACGGGTCGGTCGGATCGACCGTCTTCTCGTTGCGGATGAGCGGGAGCGAGAGAATGCCGTCGCCGGCGGCCAGGAGCTCGGCGAGGGCCGCGAGGCGGATCCAGATGTTGTTGGCGTTGAAGTAGCGGTGGCGCCCGACGTCCTGCATGGCCGCCCGATCCGCGGGCGAGGTCTGGGCCGTCTCGCGGAGCAGGAGGCGCCCGTCGCGGCGGCTGCGGGCGAGGTGGCCGCCCTTGCGGTCGGCCGCGGTGCGGTCGCACTGCTCGGAGACGAAGTCGAGCTCGTCGGCCTCCATCCATCCGAGCACGCGGGGGTCGGCCACGGCGCCGAGGTTGTCGGTGTTGGAGACGAAGGCGTATCGGTAGCCGCGCTCGACCATCCGATCGAGCATCCCGGAGGCGAGGAGCGAGACGAAGATGTCCCCGTGGCCGGCCGGGCACCACTCGAGCTCGGGATCCTCGGGCCAGCTGATCGGCTGGAGGTCGTCGGCGCGAAGCTTCGGCTCGAGCCCCTGGAGGAAGTCGAGCGGGAGGTCGGCCGGGAGCTCGGGGTGGGCGGCGAGCGCGGCGAGCGAGTCGTCGCGGGTGCGGGCCGAGTTCATCAGCACGAGCGGGAGCCGGGCGCCGTGGCGGCGGCGGAGGGCGAGCACCTGGAGGGCGACGATGTCGAGGAAGCTGAGGCCGTCCTTGACGACGAGGAGGCCCTTGGCGCGGGAGAGGCCCATGCTCGTGCCGAGGCCGCCGTTGATCTTGATCACGACGGTGCGGTCGAGCGCGCCGGCGTCGCGTCCGGGTAGATCCTCGAAGGAGGTGAGCTCGCCGACCGGCTCGATGTCGGCCTCGTGGATCGCGCCGTCGTCGCCGGCGGCGAGCTGCCGGTAGCGGTGGCGGAAGGCGGCGATCGCCGGCTCGGGCTCACCGGCCTCGCGCATCTTCTCCTCGGCTTCGGCCAGGCCGCTGTCGGTCACGCCCGGCAACCTACCGTGCCCCGCTGTCAGGATGGCGGGGTGACTCCGCCTCCGTACGGCCGCCGCCGGCTGGTCGGGCTGCTCGGCGCGCTCGCGGTCCTGGCGGTGCTTGCGTTGGCGTTCGGCCTCCTCGGCGGTGGCGGTGGCAGCCGCGGTGGCGGTGGTGGCGGTATCGGTGGTGGTGGTGGCAGCGCTGGTCGCGGGAGTGGCGGTGGTGGCGTCAGCAGCGGCAGCAACAGCAACAGCAGCAGCGGCAGCGGCGGTGGCGGCAGCGGCGGTGGCGGCAGCGGCGGTGGTGCCGGTGGCGGTAGCGGTGCCGGCCCTGCCGGTCCGTCGGTGGCCGGCATCCCGGTCGGTCGTTGGGTCACGCGGCCGGACGCGACGCTGTCGCGCAGCGAGGTCTCGGCCACCGTCGTCGGCCACGCCGCCTACGTCGTCGGCGGCTTCGGCGCCGACTCGCGCAGCACGGCCGCCGTCGAGCGCCTCGACCTCCGCAGCGGCCGGTGGAGCGCCGGAACGCCGCTGCCCCGTCCGCTCAACCACATGAGCGCCGCCGGTTACGGCGGGGCCCTCTACGTGGTCGGCGGCTACGCGCAGTCGACCGACACGAGCGCCGGGGCCGTCCCCGACTTCTGGCGCTTCGATCCGACGGCAGGACACTGGAAGGCGCTGCCGGCGGCGCCGCTGGCCCGGGCGGCCGCCGGCGCGGCGGTGGTCGGCCACCGCCTCTACGTGGCCGGCGGCCGCAGCGACACCCATACCACGATCGCCACGACGGCGATCTTCGACTTCGACAGGGGCCGGTGGTCGGTCGGGCCGCCGCTCCACCACGCCCGCGAGCACGTCGCGGCGGTCGCCGCCGCCGGCGCGGTCTGGCTGCTCGGGGGACGGGCGCTCGGCCAGGGAGACTTCGCGGACGTTGAGCGCCTCCTCCCCGGGGGCCGGAGTTGGGAGCGGATGCCGCCGATGCCGATCGCCCGCAGCAGCTTCCAGGCGGTGGCCTCCGGGGGGAAGATCGTCGTGGTCGGCGGCGAGGACGCAACGACGACCTTCGCTGAGGTCGACGCGCTCGATCCGGCGAGCGGGCGTTGGAGCCGGCTGGCCGACCTGCCGACGCCCCGCCACGGACTCGGCCTGGTCGCCGACGGGCCGCTCGTCTTCGCGATCGAGGGCGCTCCGCGGGCGGGCCTGACCACGTCGCGGGCGGTCGACCGCCTCCGCGTACGCTCTGGAGTGACCGGTTAGGCCGCCCGCGCCGCGGGCACCACCGTGAGACCACGGCAGATGGAGACCCATGGCTGACCGACTGGACGGAACGGTGGCGCTGGTGACCGGCGCCAGCAGCGGCATCGGCGCGGCGACGGCCCGAGCGCTGGCCCGGCAGGGCGCCGCGGTCGGGCTCCTTGCCAGACGCAAGGACCGCCTCGACGAGCTCGCGGCCGAGATCAACCGCGCCGGTGGACGGGCGCTCCCGTTGGAGACCGACGTCACCGACCGCGACCAGGCCGGGGCGGCGGTCGCGGAGGTGGTGGGCGAGTTCGAGCGCCTCGACACCGTGATCAACAACGCCGGCCAGATGCTTCTCGGGCCGGTCGAGGACGCGCCGGTCGAGGAGTGGGAGCGGATGATCAGCCTCAACCTGCTCGGGCTCCTCTACGTGAGCCACGCGGCGCTGCCCCACCTCCTTCGCGCCGCCGACGAGCCGCCCCGGCGGGTGGCCGATCTCGTCAACATCAGCTCGGTGGCCGGACGCCTGGCACGGCGGGGATCGGGCGTCTACAACCTGACCAAGCACGGCGTCGGCGCGTTCAGCGAATCGCTGCGCCAGGAGGTGACCGGACGCCACGTCCGCGTTTCTCTGGTCGAGCCGGGCGCCGTCGACACCGAGCTGCCCGACCACATGCGGCCGGAGGTGCGCGAGCAGATGATGGGGCGCTTCTCCGGGATGGAGCGCCTCGAGGCCGACGACATCGCCGACGCCGTGGTCTACATCGTCACGCGGCCGAGGCGGATCGCGGTCAACGAGCTGTTGATCCGCCCGACCGAGCAGGAGGGGTAGCCGCGCCTTCAGGCGCAGACGGGCCATCCGGCCACCGGCACCGGGACGCCGCCGGGCGGGAGCGCCTGGAGCGCCTCGAGCTCGAAGCGCAGCTGGTGCACGAGCGCGCTGGCGGGGATCAGGCGTTCGAGCATGGTGAGACTCGCGGCGTAGTGGGCGAGCTTGGCCGGGCCGTCGACCGGCGCGGTGCCGCCCTGGCGGCGGGCTGGCCGATCCGGACGCGAAGCTCGCGGACCTTGGCGAGCTTGTCGGCGGCGAAGATGGCGCCGGCGTCCGGCCCGTGGGCGGCGACCTGGTCGGGAGGGCGGCCTTGCGGTTCACGTAGGACTCGATCGCGGCGTCCTCGCTCAGCGCCCCGACGAGGCCGCTGACGCGGCTGCCGAAGCGCCGCTCGATCTCCGGGAGCGTCCCGCGGTGCTCCTCGACCACGTCGTGGAGGACGGCGGCGGCGACGACGGCGTCGGTCGCACCGCTGATCTGGAGCATCGCGGCGACTCGAGGGGATGGAGAATGAACGGGGCGAGGTCGGATTCGCGGAGGCGCCCGGGTGGGCGCTCCCGGCGAAGCGGACGGCGGCGCGGGTGAGCGGCAGTTTGCGCGCGAAGCTGGACGACCGCTCCGAGATCCGGGCGCTGCATCTGGACCACACATATCCTTCCGACCGCCCACCGGACGACCGTTCCGACCGCCGAAGTTCGACTTGACCGAGCGGCAGCGTACCAATCCGGGCGCTGGAGAGGCGGACGCCAAGCGCACGGACGGGGGTCGGTAAGATCTCCTGTCATGTGCCGGAGCATTCGTACGCTCTACAACTTCGAGCCGCCGGCCTCCAACCAGGAGGTGCACGCCGCGGCGCTCCAGTACGTCCGCAAGATCAGCGGGTTCCGGGAGCCGTCGAAGGCCAACGCCGAAGCCTTTGCGCGAGCGGTCGACGCCGTGGCCGCCGCGTCAACGGAGCTGCTCGACGAGCTGTCGACGTCGGCGCCGCCGAAGGATCGCGCGGTCGAGGCCGCCCGCGCTGCCGCCCGGGGCGCCAGCCGCCGCGCCGCCTAGAGTGCTGCACTAGCCCCCGCCGGTCAGTGAGTCGGCGTCGTGGGCGCCGATGTCGGGGCGGGGTTCGCCGGCGCTGTCGTCGCGGTGGTGTTCGTCTGAGTGGTCGTCGTCTCGGTCGTGGTCGACGGCGTCGTTGTCGTGGTCGTGTCGGTGGGGGTGGTCGTCGTCGTGTCGGTCGTGGTCGTCCTCGGCGCCGTCTGGGGCGGCGGGTGGACGGCCGGCGTGCTGGGGGACGGGCCGGAGAAGTACGTCGTCGAGCCGCCGGCTCCGGTCAGCGAGTGGCCGACCACGAGCTCGGGAATCGTGAAGATGCCGACGACGATGGCGAAGGCGGCTAGTCCGGTGAGGAGGATCAAGCGCCAGCGGGGGCGCCAGGCCGGCGGAGCCGTCTCGCCGTAGCTGACGGGGGCCCAGTCGGCTTCTGTGCCGGTAGGCGGGTCGGCCGGCCGGGGCGGGCGCAGCTCGCCCTTCGGCGGTCCGGCCGTCGTTCGCGGGTGAATCGGGGCGACGCGGGCGACGGCGTCGACGGGTCGATGGAGGAACTCCGAGACGAGCGCCACGAGGACCGGGGTCAGGGCGGCGCTGAGCACGGTGCCCGAGCCCCAGACGTGCGAGACGGTGTAGGACGCCACGCCCGAGGCGGCCGCAGCGACGCCGAGGGTACGGGCGGAGATGCCGCCGCGCCGCTCTTCTCGGGCGCTGGCGATGGCCTCGTGGAGCGGCTCCCGCCCGACTCCGGCGAGGGGGTCCTCGGGGGTGCGCTCAGGTGGAGGCGTCGGGACCATCCCCGCCTACATTAGCCCTGACCCGGGCGTGGCCAAGCCGTCGCGATAGTCAGCGGCGGTGCTCGTCGCCGCCGAGGGCGACCGTCGCCATGGCCGTCGCCAGGTGGTAGAGGATCAGCAGCTGGATCAGCGCCAGCGACTCGGATCGGTGCTGCTCGCCGGCGATCTTCACCTCGCCGAGGTGCGCCGAGCGGAGATGGCTGGCGAAGTGCAGGCGGTCCCAGATCACCTCCTCGATGCCGAGGGCCTTCTCCCGGCTGAGCGTGCCCGGGATGCAGAGGAAGCGCTCGCCGTGGCGGGGCTCGGTCAGCCTGATCCCGGCGTCGGGATCGGCGACGAACGGGGCGAGATCCGGGTGGGGGAGGCCGTCGCGGAGGATCAGCTCGGCGTCGAGGTGGTCGGCGTCGCCGCCGTCGGGCGGGATCGACCGGCGGACGACGAGGTCGGCCTTGCGGGCCTGCGGCCTGATGAACGACGCCGAGTCCGGCTCGCGGCGATCGAGGTCGGCGAGCACCTGCTCCTCGGTGTAGCCCCGGCTTCCCGTGTCGCGGGCGACCTTCCAGGCCCGCCGGAGCTCCTCGGGCGGATCGAGGTAGACGCGGACGTCGTAGGAGGCCTCGAGCTCGGCCGTGTGGTAGCCGAGCAGTCCCTCGATGATCATGAATGGCCCGGGCCGCACGTAGACCGGGGGCCCGAACGTGCCGCTCGAATGGAGGTAGACCGGCTTGAGGATCGGCTCGCCCTGGCGGAGCAGCCGGAGGTGCTGGGCCATGATGTCCATGTAGTTGCACTCGGGATCGAGCGGCGTGATGCCGCGCTCGGCCCGCTGGATGCGGTCGTAGCGGTGGTAGTCGTCGGTGCAGACATGCGTGACCGCGTCGGCGCCGAGGGCCTGCACCAGTCCCCGGCTGAGTGTCGTCTTCCCCGAGGCGGAGTCGCCGACGATCCCGAGGATGATCGGGCGCGCCATCAGACGCCCGCCCGGGACGGCGCAACTGCGGTCGGTGAGGACGGCGATCTCGACACGGAGGGAGCGCAGATTAGCGCGGGGGGCTACGTCGCGAGCGCCGGCCCGTCGGGCCGATGCCCTAACCTTAAGGCGTGCTCACGAACCTCGAGATCGTCCGAGCGCCGGAGTCGGGTGAGTCGACCGCGGTTTTCGATGCCTCGGCCGAGCAGCTGCTCGCCTTCAGCTTCGCCGTCAGCCATCACCTCCGCTGGCGTTTCGGCGGCGAGGGGCTGGACGTTGACGAGACATTGACCATGCGGATACTGGTCACGCTCGCCGATCAGTTGGGCGCGCTCGTCGATGCCCACGGGCACGGCACCCTCTTTCTGGCCGGCTCGGCCGGAGCGCTGCTCCACGAGTCGGTCTCGACCTACGTCACCATGCGGGACCTCGAGAGTCACCAGTCGGTCGAGGAGCGCGCCCGCTTGGTCGTGCTCGGAGACGTCCTGGTCGACCTGCGCGAGGTCCGCGCGTCGCTCGAGGACGCCGGTCGCGGGTCAGGTCAGCCCGTCTTCGCGGTGTAGATCTCGGCAGTAGCCACGACCTTGCCGCCGGCGAGGGCGCCGGCGGCGACGAGGACGGTCCCGTTGCCCAGCAGGGTGGCCGTCTGATGGAGGCGGGCGCCGCGGAGCGAGGCCGCCGCCGTCCAGGTGTTGTGCTTAGGGTCGTAGAGCTCCGCGCTGCGGAGCGCGCCTGAATCGTTGAGGCCGGCGAGGACGAGGACGAGCCCGTTGCGCAGACGCACGGCGCTGGCGAATCCCCGCTTGGCGTGCATCGCGCGCGCGGCCTTCCAGCGGTTGGTCTTCGGGCTGTAGATCTCGGCCGACGCGGTGAACCCGGGGGCGCGATCGCCGCCGCCGGCGACGAGGACACGCCCGTCGCCCAGGAGGGTGGCCGTCTGGTTGGTCCGCGCAAGGTGCATCGACCGGGCGCGCGACCAGCTGTTGGTGTCCGGGTTGTAGATCTCGGCCGACTTGCGGAAGGTGTCGCTGAAGTCCTGACCGCCGACGACCAGGACCCGCCCGTCGTTCAGGAGTGTCGCCGCGTGGAGGAAGCGGCCGGTCTTCATCCGTCCGGCGGCGGTCCAGTGGCCGGTGGTCGGGTCATAGAGCTCGGCGCTGGCCAGCGCCGTCGAGCCGCTGTTGAGACCGCCGGCGACGAGGACCTTGCCCGTCGGCAGGAGCGTGGCCGTCGCGTTGGCCCGGGGCTTGGCCATCGGGTCGGTCGCCGTCCAGGTGTCGGTCTGCGGGTCGAAGAGCTCCGCCTCGGACAGATAGCCGCCCTCGACGTTGGCGCCGCCGGCGACCAGCACCTGTCCGTTGGGCAGGAGGGTCGCCGTGTGACCGAAGCGGCCGACCTTCATCGGGCTCCCGGATTCCCAGTGCCGGGTGTGGGCGTTGAAGAGCTCCGTGGTCGCGGTGAAGCCGGCGGTGAAGTTGAACCCGCCGGTGACGAGGACGCGTCCGTCAGGCAGGAGCGTGGCCGTGTGGACCTCGCGGCCGATCCGGAGGCGATGCACCGACTTCCAGTGACCGGGTCCGACGGCGGCGAGCGCGGACGCGGCGAGCGCGGACGCGGCGAGCGCGAGCAGGCAGGCCACCGGAGCGGCGAAGCGCAGCAGGCGGCTGATCTCACGGGTCGGGCTCATCGGGGCAGTTTATGTGGCGCCGGCTGGCGCGGCGCCGCTACGCGGTCGCCGGACCGGGGCTATCATGCCGACGGCGTCCGCTTGTGAGTCCTGAGCCTACCCACCCGTCTCGTCGAGCCGCACGCGCTGTCCGCGTGCGGTGCTCGGACGGCCGCCGGTGACCAAGGCGCTGAAGAACGGCTTCGTGCTGTCGGTCGTCGGAGCGATCCTCCTCGGGAGCGTCCTCGGCTGGCTGCTGTTCGCCGACCACGGGTCCTCGTCCACGGCGTCTCGCGCCCGCACGGGGATCCAGATCTCGCTGCGCCGAGGCATCTATCCGGCCCTCGGCATCCAGCTCGAGCAGCCGACCTCCTGGCTGACCTCGGCCCAGGGAGTAGTGCTCACGCTGGCGAGCCCCGACGCCGGGCTGACCACGATCACCATCTCGTCGATCGGCGGTCCCGGCCAGGACGTGCCGCTCCGCCGGCAGATCAACAGCCAGATCATCAAGACATTCGCCCCGGCGAAGGTGATCGCCCAGACCCACGGCCCGATCGGGACCATCCCGGCGGTGACGACCGGGATCCTCGGCACCAAGCGCAAGATCCTGATCCTGTCGACGGCGGTGTCGAGCAAGTACCGGACCTACGGCATCCAGGTCTTCTTCAAGGCCATAAAGCCCACGCGCCAGAGCGTGCTCGAGGTGCACAACGTGCTCAACTCGATTCGCTTCTTCGTGCCGACCCCGGGCTGAGCCCGGCCGACCCCGGACGGTGCTCGGGGGCGGCGCGGCTGCGGGCGCGGGCCGGCGAGTCCTCCCAGAGGGTTTCGATGTTCGCTCCGTTTTTCGGAGTCAAGTCCGGACACCTCGACGTCGAATCGTTGTTTCGTCGCCGTCCCCGCGGAGGATGTAGCCGCCGCCGAGGCGGGGGTACTCGCCGCCGGCCGGGCGCGGAGGCGCGGAGGCCGGTCTGCCGGCGGCGTCGGTCGCGGCGGGCGGCGTCGGTCCGCCGCGCGAAGAGGCCGTCGCCGGGCTGAGCCCGGGGAGCGGAGAAGCGAGACCGAGGGCCGCGTCGGGTCAGGCGGGCGACCCGCGAACGCCAGCCTCGCCGAGTCCGTCCCACAACGCGGAACGGCCCCCTCGGGGGCCGTTCCGGTGCTGCGTTATCTCTTGCCGGTTCAGTCGGCGAGGCCGCTGAACTTCCGCATCGCCAGGCCCGTGCCGAGCAGGGCCAGGCCGAGGAGGCCGACCGGCAGGGCGTCGAGGCCGGTGAACGGGAGCGTGGCAGCCGACTTGGCATTCGTCGTCCCGTTGCCGTTGTTGCCGGTGCCCGAGGCGCAGGCTGGGGTGTTCTCGACCCCCTCCTTGCAGTCGCGCGCCACGTCGGTCGCGCCGCCCTCGGCGATGCTCGGGCCGGTCGGACCGCTACCCGTCACGCAGTCGTTGTCGCCGCCCTTGTTGCAGACGTGCGTCGACGGAACCTTGGTGTTGACGCAGTTCGGCGGCGTCCCCGTCTGCCCGGACGGGCAGGTCTGCGGGGGGGTGACGCAGTTCGGCGGCGTCCCGGTCTGTCCGGCCGCGCAGGTCGCCGCGGTCTGGGCGGTCGCCGTCGACTCGGCTGCCGCGGTGGTCAGCTTGACCGCCGAGGTTCCGCCGAGTGCGAGCACGAAGGCGGCGAGCGCCTCACGCACGCCGTACGGCGAGGTCGCCTGCTTGCCGCCGTCGGTCGAGTTGGTCGCCGCGCCCGGGTTCTGGTCGGCTGCGTTGCAGACGATGTCGAGCACGAGCGGGAGGCCGGCCTTGGTGTTGGCCGTGCCGCCGGGCGAGCCGTCCGGGTTGGCGTTGCCGCCGGTGGCGCACGCGTTGTTCGGGACCGAGCTGAGGAGGTTGGTGATCGCGCCGGTCGTCGGGATCACCGTCGAGCTGTCGGTCTCGGTCGGCGTCTGCCCCGGGCAGGCCTTGGAGATCGTGCTCGACTTGATCACGTCGGTCAGGATCAGCGCGCCGAGGCCCGCCTTGTTGACCAGCGAAGAGCCGGTCGCCGTCTGGCACCCGGTGATCGGGTCCGTCTGGATGTTGCCGTCAGACGTCGCCGCCTGGGCTCCCAGGGCGGCGAGGCCGACCGGAAGGGTGACTCCCGCCGGGCTGCCGAGCGAGAGGTTGGCCGTCTCGAAGTGGTTGGTCGAGCCCGTCGTCGTGGTCGCCGAGTTGGCGGTCACGACGCCGATGCAGACGACGCCGCCGGTCGACATGCACAGGGCCTGCGTAAGCGAATCCAGCGGTCCCTGCTTCGTCTCTCCCGGGTTCGTGTCGACCGCGAGAAGCTCGATGCCGGCGAGTGCGGCGATCGTGATGTGACCGTGGTAGGTCCCGTCGGCCCGCTGCTCGCCCCGGGCCCGCCCGACGACGAGAAGCTCGGTCGGCGCCGTGGCGCCGGTCGGATCGCCCGAATACGGGCGGGTGCTGTCCGGTAGAAGCTGGGTGACTGCGGCGGTGCCCTGCCCGTGAGGATTCGTGCCGTGCAGCGGCGGCGTCGTCTCCGGTTGGGTGGTCTGGAACGTACTCAACGCGGCGCCGGATGCTGACAGCGGCGTTAGCGCCAGCGGAATCATCATGGCGGTGGCGCCCACCAGCAAACGTAGTTTCCTCATTGCATCTCCCCGAAATCGACGAAACGGCGTAATACCACCGCTGAAGTGACCCAAACCATACTTCAAAATCACGACGGGTTGTTTCGATGCGCGCGATCCGGCACCTGCAGCCCGCGAAACGGCGCGGCGCCGGCCGAGCCCCTGATAGATTGCCCGCCCGGCAACCTGCCGCGTCGCCCCATGCTCCGGCCGGCCCCCCCAAGAGAGCGGATCGCCCGCTCCGACCGACACACGCGGCCGGCACTCGCCGCTCTCGCCCTGGTCGCGCTCGTAGCCGGAGCCGCCGGGCCCGCCGACGCCGGCCCCTCCCCGCAGCGGACGGTCCGCATCCGGGTGGCCTCCAAGGGCCAGCCCAACGGCGCGAGCGCCAACGCACAGATCTCCGGCGACGGCCAATACGTGGCCTTCGAGACGGCGGCCACCAACCTCGGACCGGCCGACCCCAACGGCCACGTCCGCGACGTCTACCTCTACGACGGCAAGTCGGGCGCCATCCGCCTGCTCTCGGCCCCGGACGGCGGCGCCGGCGCCGACGGGGCTTCGAGCGCGCCGACGATCTCGGCGGACGGCGGCGCGGTCGCCTTCACCTCGCTCGCGACCAACCTCGTCCCCCGGGCCAGCAACGTCACGCCCGACGTCGCGCCCCATCGCGACGTCTTCGCCTGGTCGCGGAGCGGCGGGCTCCAGCAGGTCAGCGTCTCGGCGGCCCAGGTCCCCGCCGACGGCGACTCAGCCGAGCCGGGCATCTCGGCCGACGGGCAGCGCGTCGTCTTCAGCTCGACGGCCGGCAACCTCGTCGACGGGCACCCCGACGGCCAGCGCGACGTCTACCTCCGCGACCTCGGCACCGCCCAGACGGTGCTGATCAGCGCGACGCAGGACGGCCAGCCCGGCGACGGCGAGTCGAGCGCTCCGGCGATCAGCCCCGACGGTCGCTACGTCTCCTTCGCGACCAAGGCGACGAACCTCGTCCCCGGGACGACGCTCCACGGCTGGAACGTCGTCCTGCGCGACCTGACGACCGGGGCGACCGAGTTGGTCAGCGTCTCCTCCTCCGGAGCCGCGCAGCGCGGCGGCCCGCCGCCGGCCACGCCGCCGCTCTCCGATCTCAGCGACGGGGCCCGCTACGTCGTCTTCGAGTCCGGCGCGACCAACCTGGTCCACGGCGACACCAATCACCGGACCGACATCTTCCGCCGCGACCGCCTGCTCAAGCGGACCGTCCGCGCCAGCCTCGCCACCACCGACCAGCAGCCCGACGGCGGCTCCTCGGCCCCGTCGCTCAGCGCCGACGGCCGCTACCTGACGTTCCTCTCGCGGGCCCCCAACCTCACTCCCGGGCAGCCGCGGGGCACCGACGTCTTCATCCGCGACCTCGTCGCCCACACCACCGTGCTGGCCGAGGTCTCCTCCAGCGGGCGTGCCCGCAGCGGCGAGCAGGCCGGCAACGTCGCCCAGCGGCCGTCGAGCGCCGACGACGGATCGACCACAGTGTTCGTCTCGAGCGCCCGGAACCTCGTGACCGGCAAGACGAGCCGGCTCCCCGATGTCTTCCTCCGCCGCCTCTTCCCCGCGCCGATCACCGTCGCCAGCCGGAGCGCCGCGCTCTCCCGCGGCCACGTGGTGGTCACCTTCGTCTCGGTCGACCGGCAGGCCGGGCCCCTGCTCTGCCGCCTGGATCACCAGGCCCGAGCGATCTGCCCGCTGGGCTCCGTCGTCCTCCCGCTGCTCAAGCCGGGCAAGCACCTGCTGATCGCCTTCGCCGGGGGACCCGGGTCGGCCTACGCCGCCCGGCCCACCCGGGTCAGGATCGTCGTGAAGCGCGGCGGCCGCGCCCGCGTCCACGTCACGAACCCCGGCGCCGCGATCGGCTTCGGCTGACCCCCGCGCGCCCCAGCCCCCCGACCGTGACGCGCGCCCCAGCCCCCGTCAGCCGCCGGCTCTGCGTCGGCCTGGCCCTCGCCATCGTCGCCCTCGCCGGCTGCGGGTCCAGCACCATCCCGGCTACGACGACCGCGCCGCTTCCTCCGCCTGCGCCGATCCCGGCCCCGGTCCCCGGCGACAGCCTGGTCGCCCAGGCGGCGCAGCGCTCGGTGGCCGTCTTCGCCCGTCCCGGCGCCGCCCGCCCCGCGGAGTCCCTCGCCAGCCCCAACCCCTACGGGTTCCGGCGTCTCTTCCTCGTGAGGCGGATGGTCCCCGGCTGGCTCGACGTCTACCTCCCGATGCGGCCGAACGGCGTCACCGGCTGGGTCAGGCGACAGGACGTGGCGCTCGTCCCCGATCCCTACAGCCTCGTCATCGACCTCCGCCGCCACCGGATCACCGTCCGGCGCCGCGGCCTCGTGATCGACCGGGCGCCGATCGGCGTCGGCCAGGCCGTCACCCCGACGCCGTCGGGCGTCTACTTCCTCACCGAGCTATTTCGCCTGACCGACGCCGGCGGGCCCTACGGCCCCTACGGATTCGGCCTCTCGGCCTATTCGAACGTGCTCCACCAGTTCGCCGGCGCCGACGGCCAGATCGGCATCCACGGAACCAACGACCCGGCCGGCATCGGCTCGGACGTCAGTCACGGCTGCATCCGCATGGCCAACACCGAGATCACCCGGCTCGCCCGGCTGCTCCCCCTCGGCACCCCCGTCCGCATCGTCCGGAGCGCTGCACCAGCTTCGCCGCCGGCACTAGACTCAACCCGACCGTGAGCCTCGCCGCCCGACTCGGCATCCAGATCAACCGGCCGCCGGGCCGCCGGTCGGCGGACGTCGCCGCGTCGAGCCGTCCGCCGGCCCCGTCGGAGGACAGCGCCACCGTGCGCCGCCCGGTGCCCGCCGACCCCGTCACCGTGCGCCGCCCGGTGCCCGAGCCGGTCAGCGCCGCCGTGCGGTGCCCCGTTTTGGAGGACGCCGGTCCCCGTCTCCTGTCTCCTCTCCACCCCTTACCCCGCCGCCGTCGGGCGTCTACTTCCTCACCGAGCTATTTCGCC
>JBPCNA010000249.1:0-29268 GCA_051001735.1 Solirubrobacteraceae bacterium | reverse complement strand
CTTCTGGCGCTGCGCCAACGAGCGCACCCAGGCCCAGAGCGTCGCCGCCGAGCTCGAGCGGCTGATCGGCCGCGAGCAGATCGCCCCGGAGCGGTTGGCCGTGCTCGTGCGCTCGGTCACCGACGAGGGACAGGCGGTGGCCGTCGCGCTGGCCGAGCGGGCGGTGCCCTACCGGGTGATCGGGTCGGACGCCTTCTTCCAGCGCGTGGAGATCCGCGACGTCCTCGCCTGGCTGCGGCTGCTGATCGACCCCCGTGACGCCGGGGCGGTCGTCCGGGCGCTGGCACGGCCGCCGATCGAGCTCAACTCGATCGACGTCGCCCGCTGCGTGCAGATCGCCCGCCGCCGCAAGCTCGACATGGTGGCCGCGCTCGTGGCGGCGACCGAGTCGCCCCAGGTGCCGCCGGAGGCGCGCGAGCGGATCGACGGCTTCCTGCGGATCTACCGCTCAGCCGCCGCCGCGCTCGACAGCACCCGCCCCGACCTCTTCGTCCACCGGCTGATCGATCGGATCGGGCTCCGCCGCCAGCAGCTGTTCACCGCCCGGGCCGACGTCGTCGAGCGGCTGGTCAATCTGGCCAAGCTCGGCGAGCTCGCCGCCTCGCATTCGCGGCGCGCGCCGCAGTCGACCCCGCGCGAGTTCGCCCGCTACATCGCCGCGGTCGCCGACGCCGGCCTCGGCGAGGAGGAGGCAGTGGCGGCCACCACCCCCCGCGCCGTCGCCGTCCTCGCCCTCGACGCGGCCGCCGGGCTCGAGTTCGACCACGTCTTCGTGGTCGGCCTCCACGCCGGGCGGATGCCGGGACTCCCGGCCCCGGTGGAGGATCCCGTGGCCGCCGACCTGCTCGGCGAGCCGCTCCTGTCGATGACCCACGAGGCGAGCATGCGCCGTCTTCTGCGCCGGGGCATCACCCGGGCCCGTCTCGGGGTCGTGCTGGCCCACGCCGCGAGCTCGTCCCGCGGGGCGGCGCTGTCGCCGTCGCCCTTCGTCGAGGACGCCCGGTCGGCGCTCGGCGCCCCCTGGGAGGATCGGGAGGAGGAGCTCTTCGGGCCGGCCGAGGCGCTCCACTCGACCTTCAGCGAGCTGCGGGAGGAGCTCCTCGACAGCGTCGCCCGGATCGGCGGCCGGCTCGGCGAGCTGCGGCTCGACACCGACCTCGACATCTCCCACGGGGCGGTCCGCTTCCTCGAGCTGGTCAAGCTGGCCGCGCTGCTCGAGCGACCGGCCGGCCAGGCGATCGACGAGGTGCTGGCCGACATCAACTCGCGCCTGGCCCAGGCGGCCACGCCGCTCCAGCGGGAGATCTTCCTGAGCTCGCCGCTGGACGACCTGCTGCTCGGCGCCGACCGCGACGAGCGGAGCCGCGCGGCGGCCCGGACGGCGCGCGAGGAGCCGTCGCTCGAGCCGTTCCTGCCCCGCCGTGGCGAGGGGCTCGTCCTTTCGGCCTCCGACATCGAGACCTACAGGACCTGCCCGTTGAAGTACAAGTTCGCCCGCGTCCTGCGGATCCCCCAGGAGCCGACGCTCAATCAGCGCTTCGGCATCCTCGTCCACCAGGTGCTCGAGCGCTTCCACGCGACCGGGTCGACCGGCAGCGACGCTCTGCTCGACCTGCTCGACGCCGCCTGGCGGCGCGGAGGCTTCGGCGACTCCGACCAGGAGCGCCAGCTCCGGGCGAAGGCGCGCCGGTCGCTCCTGCGCTACCGCGAGCGGCTCGACCAGGAGCCGATCGAGCCGCGCTGGTTCGAGCGGTCGTTCGCCTTCACCCTCGGCCCCCACCACATACGCGGCCGGGTCGATCGGATCGACGCCCTCCCCGGAGGCGGCTACGGGCTGATCGACTACAAGACGGGCGTCCCCCGGTCGCCCGACGAGCTGCGCGAGGACATCCAGCTCGCCCTCTACGCCGTCGGCGCCCGCGAGGCGTGGGAGATCGAGGCGACCGAGCGCTCGTACTACTACGTGCTCGACGACGAGCGGGTCGCCGTGCCGAACGCGGCCGACGGGACCGAGTGGATCCGCGAGACGGTGCTCGAGGTCGGCGCGGGCATCCTCGCCCAGGGCTTCGAGCCGACGCCGTCGCTCGCCGCCTGCTCGTGGTGCGACTTCCGGATCGCCTGCCCGGCGGCCGAGCGCTAGCGGTCCGGGCCTACGGCTGGGCGCCGCGCTGACGCAGGAAGCGCTGGAACTCGCGGGCGATCAGGTCGCCCGAGGGGAGGTCCGCGGCGTCGGGCGCCTGGCGCTCCGCGCTCTTCTCGAGCCGCTCGACGAAGGCCTGGACGTCGGGGTCGCTCTGGACGGCCAGTCCGACCTGCCGCTCGTAGTCGGCTGCGTCCTGCTCGAGCTTCCCGGCGTCGACAGAGACGCCGACGAGGCTCTCGAGCCGCCGGACGAGGGCGAGTGCCGCCTTGGGGTTCGGCGCCGCCGCGACGTAGTGGGGGACGCTGGCCCAGAGGCTGGCCGACGGGATCGCGGCGTCGGTGCAGGCGGCGTGGAGGACGCCGACGATGCCGGTCGGGCCCTCGTAGTCGGAGCCGACCATGCCGACCCGCTCGACGAGGCCCGGGTCTGAGGCGAGGCCGCTGACCACCACCGGGAGGGTGTGCGGGACGTCGGCGAGCAGCGCCCCGAGGGCGACCACGAGTTGGACGCCGAGCGCCTCGGCGAGGTCGATGATCAGCGAGGAGAAGCCGCGCCAGCGCATCGACGGCTCGGGCCCGGCGAGGAGGATCAGGTCACGGGGGGCGCGCGGCACCCGCGCCTGGTAGATGTCGACCCCCGGCCAGATGATCTCCCGCGCCTGGTTGTCGCCCATCCGGATGAGGGGCCGCGAAGCCTGAAAGTCGTAGAACTCCTCCGGGTCGATCCGGGCGAAGCGGGTCGCGCCGAGGGCGGAGCCGACGAAGGAGAGGGCGGCCGAGGCGGCGTCGCCGGCGTCGTTCCAGCCCTTGAACGCGCAGATCATCGCCGGAGCCCGGAGGCCGTCGGGGCGGCTTTCCCATAAGAGCGGCTGCATCCGAACCAAGGTACATCATGGGGCGATGCTCCCTTCCGCCTTGGAAACGCCGGCGGCCGGCCCGCTGGTCGCCACCCTGCGCGACGGCGATGCCGTCGACGGCCTCTTCGCCTGCGCGCGCAAGGAGCGCCTGATCGCCCGGGGCGGGAGCCCGTACCTGGCGGTCGAGCTCCGCGACCGGACCGGCGCGATCCAGGCGCGGGCCTTCCGCGACGCCGACCTGCTCGGCGGGCGGTTCGACCGGGGCGACGTCGTGCGGGTCGTCGGCCGGGTGGCGCGCTTCCGCGACGAGCTGCAGCTCGAGCTCGAGCGCGTCGAGCGGGCGCCGGCCGCCGAGGTCGAGCCGAGCACGTTCCTGCCGACCGCCTACCGCGACCTCGACGAGCTCGACGGCTTCCTCGAGCACCTCTCACGCGAGGTGTGCGATCCGGAGTACCGCCGGCTGCTCGACGGGATGCTCGGCGACGTCCGGCTGCGGGCGGCCTGGCGCCGGGCGCCGTGCTCGCCACGGGGCCACCACGCCTACCTCGGCGGTCTGCTCGAGCACACGGTGGCCGTGGCCACGCTCGCCCAGGAGCTGGCCCTCCAGCACCCGCGCCTCGACAGCGACCTGCTGCTGACCGCGGCGATCGTCCACGACCTCGGCAAGACGCGCGAGTTCACCTACGGGGCGACGATCGGCCTGACCGAGGAGGGCCGCCTGGTCGGCCACGTCCAGCTCGGCCTGAGACTGCTCGAGGATCGCGGACGCGGTGCGCTCGGCGAGCCGCGGTTGCTCGCCCTGGCCCACTGCGTCCTCTGCCACCACGGCCCGGAGGCGGCGCCGGGACGCCGCTTCGCGAGCGCTGAGGCGCTCGCCCTCTACCGCGTGAACGCGCTCGACGGGAGCGTCAAGAACGCGCTCGAGCATGGGCTCGAGCGGTGAGGCGCGGAGGCGCCTCGAGCTCGCGCCGCAGGCCGGCGATGATCGTCGCGATCCCCGCGCGGAACTCGTCGTCGGTCGGGGCGCTGACGAGTTCGCCGGCGAGCTCCCGGATGGTCGGGAACTCCTCGGCCGGCAGCGTTGCGGGGGTCAGACGCCCCGGGTCTGAGCTCGCCGAGAGCGTGAAGCCGGCCATCTCGACGAGCGCGAAGCCGCGGATGTAGCTGGCCAGCAGGCGGTGGGCGGCGACCGCCCGGTCGGGGGCGAAGCCGCCGGCGCGCAGGTCGGTGAGGAGCGACTCGATCGGCCGCAGCGCGTCGAAGGTGTTCAGCGCCCGGGCGCCGACGAGCTCGAACGCGCCGGGGTGGGCCTGCGCCACGGCGCGGACGGCGAGGCCGAGGCTGAGGGCCGACGCCTCCCAGTCGCCGCCGTACTCTCCGCGGCGGGTGCCGACCTCGTCCATCAGGCGCTCGGCGATGCCGTCGAGCAGGGCGCGCTTGTTGGCGACGTGGCGGTAGAGCGACATCGCCTCGACACCGAGCTCGGCTCCGAGGCGGCGCATGGTCAAGGCCTCGGGGCCCTTGCTGTCGATCAGCTCGAGCGCCTTGTCGAGGATTGCCGGGCGCGAGAGGCGGGCCGGCCGGCCGCGGCGGCGCGGGCCGTCGGTGACGCCGCTCAGGCCGGCTGGCCGGCGCTTGACGGGGATTCGCTTGGTCGCACCTCCGGGCATCGCTCGTTCGCTTTCTCTAGGGCTTGCCGGTGGCGACCGGGGAGTGCAGGGCGGCGACCGAGGCGGCCCGCCGGTTGCGGCAGGCCGACTGGATCGTCGGCCGGGTCAAGGTCGCGCGAGGCTCGTCATCGCAACCGAGCGCCTGCGTACGGCAGGCGCCGTGGACGAGCGCCGAGCCGTCCCCGTAGTGGTCCTCGTCGGAGAGGATCGGGGCGTGGCAGAGGGCGCAGCGGCCGATCCGCCTGCTGCGGGGCTGGCTGGACGAGGACGTAGGGGTGATCACGTAGCGCATGCTCGCGTGAGCGTTGCACGCTGCCGGGTGCCGTTGTGTGACGTTGGTCACACAAGCGTTTCTCAGGGACGGGGTGCCCGGGAGCCTCGCGCGACGCGGCGGGCGAGGCCCGATCCAGCCTATTCTCCGCCCGGGGCGGCAGGGGCCTGGTGGCCCATCCGGTCTTCAAAACCGGCAGGGCGTCGCAACCCGACGCTTGGAAGGTTCGATTCCTTCGCCGCTTCGTCGCTGGAAATATGATCTCCCGCTCACCCGGGAGCGCGCCCGGCGATCGCCCGCGGGCCGTCCGGATTACGCCGGACGACTTCCTTGGCCGCAGAGCGGGCTGCCCCCGACGAGCTCGACCTGGTGGCCGTCGGTCGGGTACCCGCCTGAGCCGGGGTGCCCCGGGGCCCGCAGCGTTATCCTCCGCCGGTGGCGAGCGCGGACCGGACACGTCGATCGCGCTCCCGGCGAAGCCGATTCCCGTCCGCCTCCGGCGCGGGCCGGCCGAGACTCCCGCCCCGAGGTCTCGCCGCGCTCGTCGGCCTCGCCTGCCTCGGCGTCAGCTTCTACCTGTACTCGGGCTACCGCAGCCAGAGCCACCTGCGGGACGCCTACCAGCTAGGCGTCCACGGCCGCTACGCGGCGGCGGCGGCAGCAGCGAGCAGGATCACGACGGCTCCGGCCCGGACCGGGGCGGTGGCCGTCGTCGCTTATGCCGAGCTCGACTCGGGTGACCTGACCGGAGCCGCCGCGGCCTTCGTCCGCGCGGTGACCCTGGCTCCGCGGGACTGGATGCTCCGGGCCGACTGGGCGATCACGCTGCGCCGGCTGGGCGACCGCGCGAAGGCGCGGCAGGAAATGCAGGTAGCGCTCAGCTTCAACCCGCTCCTGACGCTTCCGGCCGGATTCTGCGCGGCCTCCCGGCGCTCGGGACGACGGGTCGTGCTCTGCTAGCCAAGCCCCTCTGCTAGTCAAGCCCCCTGGGCAGGCCTGCCCGGCCCCGTCCTGCCAAAGCAGACGAGGGAGGACACCCTCAGAGCCCTCGCCGGGCGGCAGCGTTTCGATTCTCCCGTGCGGGGCCGCTATCGGTGGCGGACCATGACCCGCTCGCCGGCGCGCAGCACCAGGCCCACGGTGAAGAGGACGAGGGCAACAACCAGCAGCGTGGCCAGGTTCAGGCCGGTGAAGGGCAGCTCGTTGGAGCCCGTCTCGACTCCGGCTCCGGCCGCTCCGCTGGTGCCGTTCGCTCCGTTGATGCCGTTCGCTCCGTTGATGCCGGCAGGCCCGGTGGCGCCCGTAGCTCCGGTGGCGCCCGGCGCCCCGATGTACTGCGCGGCGGCGGCGGTCGGGTTGGCGCGGAAGCCGGCAGCGGCCATGGCCGATGCGGCCCCGGCGAGGAAGCAGACGGTCACTGCGCAAGTGGCGCTCGCCACTAATTTACGGACGGACAACGCAAACCCCCTGAGTGTCTCGGCGACGGCTGTCTGTGACACTATACCCCCTGGCAAGACAAGTAGGTCCGTCGGGAGCCCGCACGCGGCCCGTCGATTTCCTCGGCGTCGGTATGCTCGTCAAGTCCAGAGGTTGCCCAGGCCGGGGCGACAACCTCGACCGCCCTGAGGGGTCACCACGCCGTTGCGACTGCGGTTCGCCGTAGCTTGGGGTCGCCTGAATGGCCTATGGAGAGCCGTGGGTCCGACCATCGTGGGTCCGACCATCGTGAGCGAACCGGCCGCCGAACTTCCGGACGTCGAAGCGGGCCTCCTTCCCGGTCGTTACGGGTATCCGATGCACGCTCCGGTAGCTCGTGAACAGCTAGGCGCCCAGCCCGAAGGCGACGAGGCCGAGCAGCGCGGCGAGCACGCGCGGCGAGCACGCGCGGCGACAGCGTGGGGCGGGTCGGCGGGCGGCTGCGCCTACGGGATCGCGACCGTGGTGACCGCTCGACAGGCGACATCGGCGCGAGCGTAGCGGGGTGCGATGATCCCGCCTGTGTCCACTGGGGAGAGCGGGGGAAACCGGGCGGCGTTCGCCCGCGCCTGGCCGTCGCTCCTGGCCGCGACGGTCGCGCTCGTCCTGCTCATCCGCTTGGCCTGGGACAGCGGCGGCTACTTTCCGCCCAGCTACCTCAGCGCCGGAGCGGTCGCCTTCGTCGTCCTCGCGGTCATCCTCCTCGTCCGCCCGCCCCACTACGCGCTCAGCCTGCCGGCGCTCCTCGGGCTCGCCGGGCTCGCCGGGCTGACGGCCTGGACGGCGCTCTCGAGCACTTGGAGCCCGTCGCCCGCCGGAGCGCTCCAGGCGGCGCAGCGCGATCTCGCCTACCTCGGCCTCTTCGCGCTCGCGCTCGTCGCCGCCGGCTCCGGGCGCCACACCCGGCTCCTGGTCTGGGGAGCGCTGACGGCGATCGCGGCGATCGGGCTCGCCGGCCTGATCAGCCGCCTCTATCCCGACCTGATCACCGCCCCAGCCGCCGAGCGGTTCCCCGGCTATCGCCTCTCCTACCCGTTTGGCTACTGGAACGCCTTCGGGACGCTCAGCGGCATGGGGGCCGCGCTCGCGCTCGGACTCGCCGCGGACCCGCGGGTGCGCCCCCTGCCGCGTGGGCTCTGCGCCGGGCTGTCGGTGGCGCTGGTCGTGGCGCTCTACCTCAGCCTCTCGCGCGGGGCCTGGGTCGGCGTCCTCGTCGGACTCACCGTGCTCGTGGTGCTCAGCACCCACCGCGCCAGCCTGCTCGCCACCGCCTCCCTGGTGGGGGCCGCCTCGGCGGCGGCGCTCCTGCGCCTGAGCGCCTATCCCGCGCTCACCGACGACCCGGGCCTCGGCCACGGCCAGCTCTCGGAAGGCTCCGCCTACGGCCGCCAGCTCGTCGGCCTCCTGATCGTGGTGGTGATCGCCAACATGGTGGTCGCCGCCGGCGGGGCGCCCCTCCGGGAGCGCATCCCGCCCCTGCCGCGGCGGTGGAGCCTGCGGGCCGGAGCCGGTCTGGCGGTCGCCGTGGCGGCGGTCCTCGTGATCGAGTCCGGGACGATCGGCGGGTTCTTCGATCGCCAGTGGAGCGACTTCCTCCGTGCCTCGGCTACCCAGAGCGGGACGGCACGCCTGCTGAACACCCAGGGGTCGCGGTCGGACGTGTACCGCGTCGCCCTCGGCGGCCTCGCCGCCCATCCCTTGATCGGCGACGGCGCCGGAAGCTTCGCGATCCGCTGGATCCGGGAGCGCCACGTCCGCGAGACGCTCCAGAACGCCCACTCGCTCGAGCTCGAGACGCTCGACGAGCTCGGGCTCGTCGGCGGTGCTCTGCTCCTCGCCGTGCTCGCCTCGATCATCGCCGCGGCCGTGCGCTCACGGGTCCGGGCCGGCGCGCTGGACCCGACCGGGACAGCGGCGGTCTCCGGCGCGGTGGCGGTCTGGCTCGTCGACAGCGCCGTCGACTGGGACTGGCAGATGAGCGCGGTCACCGGGCTCGCGCTCGTCCTTGCCTCCGCGCTCTACCCGCAGGGTCGCTGGCGCCGGCGGCGGCACCGCGCCCCGACCGTCGAGGACCCGTCTCCGGCCGCGATCGCCGCCGGCTGAGGCTCACGGGCGGCGACGGCGGAACAGGCTGCGGCGGACAGGCTCCGGCGGCGACCAGCCATCATCCTGCTCCGCCCACGACTGCCCGGCGTAGGGCGGGGGAGCGTCTGCTTGCGCTGGAGCCGGGGGGGTCGCGGGGCGGGGCAGCCCGGCGGGAGCGTCCGCATCCTTCGCTGCCCGCTCGGCCCGCGGCACGGAGGGGCCCTGTTTGGGCCGCGGGGCGACGTGCTTGGGCCGCGGGGCTTGCGGCGCGGAGAGGGGGCGTGCTGCGGCCGGCGGGGTCGACGGGCCGGCCGCGGGAACCTCTCCGGCCGGCGGCGCCGGTGGGGGGGTCGGGTCAGCCCGCCCGGGCGTCGGCTCGAGGCCCGGCATGGCGATCCGCGGCGCCTCGCGCAGCTCGCGGTCGACGCGTCGCGTCTGCGACGTCCACCGGTGGCGCCGCCAAGCGGTGCCGACGGCGGCCGACAGGGCCGCTACGAGCGCCGAGAGGACCACCCCAATCAGTAGGATCTGGGATGCGGTCAGACTCGTGGCCGCGAGCATGGCAACCTGGGTGGAGGAAGGAAGTCCGCACCCCCAACAGTAGCCGCATCGCCCAGGCGGGGCGAAATTCCATGGATCGGTCCTCCCCAAACAGCAATTCGTTCATCCGGCCCCTTCTGAACGTTCTCCGCGTTCGCCGCTGGATAATCCTGCAGGCCGTCATCCTCGTTCCGCTCGTCGCCGTCGGACTGTCCCTGACCGAGGCGGCGCGCTACGAGGCCGCCTCGCAGGTGCTGATCAGCCGGACCAACCTCGGCAACGTGCTGACCGGCACGACCGACCCGGCCGCGACCGAGTTCGACTTCAACCGTGTCATCCAGACGCAGGCGCAGCTCGCCCGGACGCCCCGGGTCGCCCAGCGCACGCTGGCCGATGCCGGGCTGACCGACCGCACGATCGACCAACTCCTCTCGCAGACGAGCGTCACCACCGACCCGAACACCGACCTGATAACCCTGAAGGTCGACGACGCGAACAAGCGGACCGCGGTGCGCCTGGCGACCTCGTACGCGCGCGCGTACGTCGCCTACTCGCAGGGACTCACCCAGAACCAGCTGATCAACCGCCAGACCAGCCTCACCCGCGAGCTCAAGCGGATCGGGCCGGGGTCGCAGCTCGCCGCCCAGGATCGGGCCACGCTCGGGCGCATCCAGAGCCTGCTCGCCCTCGGCAACTCGTCGATCGCCGTCGTCCAGACGGCGCGCGACGCGGCTCAGACCCAGCCCAAGCCGCTTCGGAACGGAATCGTCGGGGCCCTTCTCGGCTTGGTGCTCGGGGTCGGGCTGGCCTTCATCTTCGACCTGCTCGACACGCGCGTGCGCTCGAGCGGCGAAATCGAGCAGCGCCTCGGGCTGCCGCTGCTCGGACGCATCCCGTCGCCGCCCAAGCACCTGCGCGAGGAGGATCGCCTGGCCGTCCTCGCCGATTCGGCGGGCTCGGCGGCCGAGAGCTTCCGCGTGCTCCGTACCAACCTCGGCTTCGCCGACGTCGACCGGCGAGCCCGGGCGATCGTCATGACCAGCGCCGTCCAGTCGGAGGGCAAGTCGACGACCGTGGCGAACCTCGCGGTTGCCCTCGCGCTCGCCGGCCAGCACGTCGTGCTCGCCGACCTCGACTTCCGCCGGCCGTACCTCGACCGCTTCTTCGACCTCCCGCGCCAGCCCGGCGCCACCTCTGTCGTGCTCGGTCAGATCAGCCTCGACGAGGCCCTCCAGGCGGTTCCGCTCCCGGGCACCGCCTCGGCGGTTTCCGCTAACGGCCACCGTCCGGCCCAGGCGGCCTCCCCGCTCCTCGGGACCGGCCGTCTCGAGGTCCTGGCCACCGGTGAGCTGCCGCCGAACGTCGGCGAGTTCATCACCAGCCAGGCGCTGCTCGGCCTGCTCGACAACTTGCGCGGACGGGGGGACGTGCTCCTCCTCGACGCTCCGCCGCTGCTCCAGGTGGGCGACGCGATGGCCCTGACCGCCTACGTCGACGCCGTGCTCCTCGTGGCTCGGCTCGGGGTGGTCCGCCGGCCGATGCTCGAGGAGGTCAAGCGTCTGCTGGCGGCGTCGCCGAGCCCCGTCCTCGGCGTGGTCGTCACCGACGCCACGCTCGAGCCGGGCAGCGGCTACGGCTACTACTACTCCTACACCTACGGCGGATCGCCGAGTCCGCCGCCCAAGACCCCGGCGTGACCACGGCGCCTCGGGCGCCAGGCGAGGCGCCGGTCCCGCCGGTCAGCCCTCGCGGCGCGGCGCTCCAGAAGGTCCGCCGGCTCGCACGGGAGTTCGGCCCGGCGTACGCCGCGCTCGCCGTCGGGCGCGAGTTCGCCGGATTGCTGCCGCGGCGGATCGAGGAGGCGCTGCTCGACATCGAGGGACGCCGGGGGATGCTCGGCCCGGCCCATCGTCGCTGGACCGAGCACTCGGTTACGGCGAACCGCGAGATCTGGTCGACCTGGAACTGGGCAGAGCAGGGTGAGGAGTGGTCGGCCTCCCCCGCATGGAAAGCCAGCCTGATCGGGTCGGTCCTGCGGCCGACGATGTCCGATGCGCGGACGATCCTCGAGATCGGCCCGGGCGCCGGACGGTGGACGGAGGCGCTGCATGACACGGCGGCCGAACTGATCCTCGTCGACATCACCGACACCACGCTCGAGCTCTGCCGCGCCCGGCTCGGCGACCCGCCGAATGTCACCTACGTACGCTCGGACGGCACGACACTCCGCGAGGTCCCCGCCGCCTCCGTCGACGGGATATGGTCCTTCGACGCCTTCGTCCACATCGCTCCGCTCGACATCGCCGGCTATCTCGGCGAGATGGCCCGCGTCCTGCGTCCCGGCGGCGTCGCCGTAATCCATCACACCGGCCGCCGCGAGCCGCGCGGCTGGCGCAGCCCGATGACCCCGGCGCTCTTCGCCAACCTCGCCCGCGCGAGCGGGCTCGTCGTCGATCGCCAGTTCGACGCCTGGGCGGACGGGCGCTTCAGCGTCGGCCTCCATGGCGACGCCATCACCCAGCTGCGCCGCCCGGATTAGGTCAGGACCCCTTGAGCAGCGCTGGGAGGGTGAGCAGCAGGATCTTGATGTCGAGCGCCAGCGACCAGTGCTCGATGTAGAAGTTATCGAACTCCACCCGGTCGGCCAGCGGCGTCTGCCCGCGGAAACCGTGGACCTGCGCCCAGCCGGTGATCCCCGACCGCACGCGATGACGGTCGTGGTAGCGCTCGTGGCTCTGGCGGAAGAGCTCGGCGAACTCCGGTCGCTCCGGACGGGGACCGACGAGGCTCATCTCGCCGCGCATCACGTTCAGGAGTTGCGGCAGCTCGTCGAGCGAGGAGCGACGCAGGAGTCGCCCCACCCGCGTGCGCCGGTCGGCTCCTTCGACCCCACCCGGGGCGAGCCCGCCGACCAGCGAGAACTCGTCCACCTCGCCGACGGGGGCGACCATCGTGCGGAACTTGAAGAGCTCGAACAGCCGCCCGTCGCGACCCGCCCGGAGCTGGCGGAAGAAGATTGGGCCGGGGGAGGAAAGCTTGACGGCGAGCGCGATGATCAGGAGCAGCGGCGAGAGCGCGAGCAGGAAGATCCCGGCGACAACCCGGTCGATCATGTACTTGATCGCAAACCGCCACCCGTCCGGATCGATGGCTCGGAGGTTGAGCAGCGGGAGGGTGCCCAGGTACTCGAACTGGGTCTGATGGTTGATCGATCCGGACAGCCGGGGGAGCACCATCGTTTCCAGACTGAGCTCGTCGCAGCGCTTGATCAGCGCGAGCAGCTCGCGGTGCGAAGCGTCCGGGAAGGCTAGGATCACGTGCCCGACCCCCATCTTCGTGGCCGCCTCGCCGAGGTCGTCGAGGCCGCCGAGGACCGGCTCTCCGCCGTCGATCGCGGTGTCCAGGAACCCCACCGGGTAGAGGCCGTACTCGGGATGCTCGGTCAGCCGCCGGGCGATATCCCGGCCGGTCGCGTCCGCGCCGACGATCAGCGTCCGGCTGTAGACGAGGCGCCGCCGCCGCGCCAGATACTGGATGGTCGTCAGCAGCGAGCCCCCCACCGTCACGCCGACGAGCGACGCGAGCCAGGTCGTCGTCACCAGCATGCTGCGGTCCGAATCGGTGCCGTGGACCAGCGAGGTGAGCACGAAGACCGACATCGCCGCGATCGAGATGGCCCCGAAACCCTGGGCGATGTTGTCGGTCGCCACGTCGAGTACTCGCTGGCGGTAGCGGCCCCGGGCGTAGAGCAGGGCTGAGGCCAGGGGGGGGAACACCACGAGCAGCGGCATGTCCGGATCGCGCGGGCCGAGCGCGAAGGCGAGCAGGACGGCGAGCACGAGGAGGGCCGCGTCGGAGACGTAGCGCGCTGCACGCCATGGCTGGCCTTCGAGCAGCCACGTCAGCCGTGCGTGGCGCTCCGGCGGGTGGGCAATACGCCGGAATTCGAAGGCCGCTTCGCGCGGCGCCTCGAGTCGGTCTTCGATCCGCCCGTAGGGCGGCTTCCCGGCCTCGTGCACGTTCCCGTCACCTCCGCCGAGCAGCGCCGGCGGACAAATGCCCCGACGGCAGCGCGTCAGCGAGCGCGGCGACACTCACGCCTATGAGTCCGAAAGGCGGCTACAGCGGCGAACGACATAACACCTCGATGCGGCGCGGAAAAATTCCCTCAACCCAGCCTCGTCTCCGTCGCCGAAGGCTAGCACCCGTGATCGGATGACGCGGCCGGGAGTTCCGGGCGAATTCAGCCGCTCCGCGGATGATCGCAAAAGTGAGAGGCTCGGGTTCTTCCTTCGTTGCCGCCGTAAACGGCTTGAAGCGGGCTGGGTGACGTGCACGACGCGGACTCAGGCTTGCGGGTGTTCGGAGCCCAGCCGTCCGGCGGTCGTCGCCGTGCGCGTCAGCGCTGCATTGCCGTCTTATGCGGCTGGCCGGGGTGCATGTCCGATCCGTCGCGTTCGCCGCGGACCGTCTGGCTCGCGCGGGTCGCGGGCGCCGCCGGCGGCGCGTCTGCGCGCCTTGCTCGTTCTCGACCGCGGCGCGGGATTCAATCGCGACTTCGAAGGTCTCGTCGCCTGGCAGGCCAAGGGGGCGACAAGACGACCGTCGGGTCGGCTCGTGCGCATCGACTGGGAGACGGTGGGGCGGATCATCGAGCGCGTCGACGGCGAGGAGCTCGACCCCGAACCGGTGGCGGCGCACCTCCCAGAACCGCCCGGGTTCCAGGGGTGGTTGTTCACCGGCAGGGGACCTGTCGTGGGCGGGCGCGCTAATCCAGCTGCGGGCGATCAGCATGGATACGGACCCCGGCTACGCCAAGAGCGACCGCAAGCACGCGCCGCACGCCGGCATCTGCATCGATCTGTATCACGACGTGGCGCTCAGCACCAGGGCATTCGACGAGGTCGGGCGCGACTACCGGAACGAGCTGCGCCGGCTCGGTGACCAGGGTGTCGCCAAGCGGTTCAAAGGACGCTCGCTTGGGCTGCTGAAGAATCCCGGGCGACGGCCTTCACACCGCCACCGCGGTGCTCGCGCCCGATCACCCTCAGGCTGGCCCCGCAGTCTGTTGAGCGTACGCGAACCGCGGCCCATCTGACCGAATTGACCGTTACCGCCCAGCGACAATTACGTAGTGGGTTGCGAGATCGGCCCGAGCGGTCCGGCACGCCCAACCCTCGTACGCCAGGTAGCCGTAACGGAGGAGCGGCGAGAAGTTCAGGTACGCCCCGCCCTGGTACATCGGCTCGATCTCGGCTGTCCGCCATGGCTCGAGCAGCTGGATCAGCGCACTATGACGGCAGCGGTCGTAATAGGCCGGAAAGACGCTGTCCGTCGCCCGTCCGAGCAGGTTGTGCATCAGGCGGCGGCCGACCGGAGCGGGAATCACCCGGTTGAGGACGGCTTGCAGCGCGAGCGCCCCGGAGAGCATGGCGACGAGGTGCCCGCCGGGCCGCAGATACGCCCGGACGTTCTCGAGCGTCGCCGCCATGTCGCTGACGTGCTCGAGCACCTGGCGGCTGACGATCAGGTCGAACGCTCCGACGAGGTCATCGACCCGGCGGGTGAGATCCGCGACGCGCGTCTCGGTGTAGATGCCCGGGGGCGCGGCGTCCAACTCGTCGGTCGACAGATCGAGTCCGACGTAACGCGTTATCCCGCCGAGCGCCTCAGCCGGAACGGCCGGATGGCGACCGCCCCCGACGTCGAGGACTGCGATGCCGGGGGCGAGGCGCTCATGGACGGCGCGCTCGAAGAGCGCGGTCGGCGTCTCGGCGTAGCGCGAGGGAATCCGGTCGCGCCGCCGGGTCGTGGTCGGCCGACGGCTGCTCACCGCGGCCGGCCGAACACCCTGACGGCCAGGAGCAAGGGAATGACCACTTCGAGGGCCGACCCGAGGACGAGAGAATAGCTGCCGACCAGAAACTCGTAGAGCAGAACGACGCCGGCCACGAACATAGCGGCGCGCAGGCTTCGCCCCCCGGGCCCCCCCTCGCGGGCGCGCAGCCCGGCAAGCCCTCGGGCAAGGATCCCGAGGAGAAGCGCCCCGACCAGTATGCCCGGGATGCCGAAGTCGCGGTAGAACTCGCCGGCCGCCCCGACCGGACGGCCCGCGCTGAACCGGTTGGCCCAGAGCAGCTCGCGAAAAGTGAGGTCGTTGGACTCCGGCTTGTCGGGATACAACACGCGCGGAACCTCCCCGAGTAGACCCTGACCGAACTCCCCGCCGTACCGGTAGGGAGCGTGTCCCGGGATGTAGTTGGTCTCCTCGAGGTAGTCGTCGAAGACCGGCTCGCTGTTGAGGATCGCCCGAACATCGAGCGCATACTTCGGTATGTTGGGCAAGAGCTGTGCGAACGACGTCTGCCGGGAGCTCTCCCGTGTGCCGAGATAGCCAGCCGAGAACAGGACGGCCAGTACCGACGCCAGCGTGAGCACGCCAAGGCGCCAGGGACGGTGAAGCTCGTTCCGCGCGACGACGGTGAGCAGGATCGGCACCAATACCAGCGTGCGGGAACCGAGCAACGCATAGAAGCCGACGAGCTGAGTGATCGCCAGTGCAAGTCCAATGCGGCCGACCGGAGTCGTCGGCGGGTGCCAGCACAGCCACATCAACAGCCCGACCGTGTAGAAATTCAGGATTACGAGAATCGAGAAGTCGACGGCGAGGTTGCCTTGTGAGCCGAGGTTGGCCGCCGCCCCTCCCAGGCCGCCGGCCCGGCCCAACACGATCACCTCGCCCGCTAGGCCGATCACCAGCCACAGGCCGATGATCAGCCGCAAGTCCAGATCTCCCAGCCGCTGTCCGATCCGCGCAGCCCGCCCGGCCAAGACGCGACCGTAGCTGCTGTGATAGCCAACGAGGAAGAGAACGAAGAACGCCGTGAGACCCAGCATCGCGCGCGTGAATGCGTCGTCGAGGGAGCCGCTGAGGCGGGTGTCGACAAAGAGCGTGATTTCCTGTGCGCGAAGGTTCAAAATCACTTGGAGCGGAGTGGCAAACGTGTTGTAGCCCGAATGAAGCAACTCGTCCGAAGACAAGAAGAGCTGAAGGGGCCGGGCGACGTAGAACACCAGCATGGTCAGACTCGCCACACCCAGCGGCGCAAGCAGCTGATCGTGGCGCGCGGCCCAAATCACAGCGGCCAGCGCGAGGCCGGCCAGTACTCCCAGCAGAATCCAACGCGGCGCAACCGTGATCGCCCGGTCACTCAAGTTGGCTGTGAGGTACCCGCACGTGACCACCACGAGCAGGCTGGACGCCCCGAGCGCGAGCTGGCGCGCCGCCGCCGCCCCGCGGCGACTCATCGTGGTGCCTGACCGCGGCCGGCGAGGTTCCTTCCGGGACGACTCAGCATGCTGGAAGCTCCTCGCTCGTCAGCGGGAATCGGACCCGCCCGAGATCGGCATCGCCGGGCTCGGTCGACGGCGCTCGGCGGGCGGTCACTGGGTCGAAGTCGCAGCCGCGATCGCTACGGGCGGAGCGTCGAGAACCGAAACGCCGCCAATGCGAGCGACTGATCCAGAGCGCCGAACATGCTGCGCTGGATCGCTGAGCGCAGCCAGGACCGCCACGGCGCGATACTACCAGTGGAGCCCGTCGCTGGTGCCGCGCTGGGGCGCCGTTGCCGGCGGCATCCGAAGAGGCGGAGTTCCGTCGGACCGGTCTCGCCCCCGGCTCGGACTCGTTCCGGCCCGTCCACCGAGCGACCTCCCACCAGGCTGGGTGACGTAAGCTACGGCCCCTCGAGCCGGGATTCGTCGGCGCGAGGCGCGCCGTCGTGAAGGTTCTTCCCGTCGACGCGACTTGCCCAGACGGAATCGTCGCTGTTGGCCTGGATGCGGATAACCGGGCCGAGCGCATGACGAGAGCAGAGGAGGGGAGCCCGTGCCTTTAGGCGATGGCATCAGAGATGATTGCCTGGTGCCAGCAGAACATCACCCGCCGGAATTCAGGTTCGAGCACGTCGACGCCGTCAACGACCTCTATAACCCTGCTGCGGGCAGCGGTCGCTACCTTCTCGCGGCCGCGGCCGCGGCCGCGGACGCCAGCGTCGATCTCGTGACGTCGCATTCGCTGTTCACCCACCTCCTCGCGGACGACTTGGTCAACTACGTTCAGAAGTCTGCGCGGGTCCTCCGCGCCCAGGGACGAATGGCCATGACCGTCTTCTGTCTCGAGCACATACAGCGTTTTCCCGAGTTTGGGCGACGCTGGACCTTTCGCAACCGCATCGGCGACGCGCGGGTCGGGAACCCGCGACACGCCGAGGCGGCTGCGGCATATGAGGAGGCGTATCTGGTCGAGACGGCCAGGCGCGCCGGCGTCGCCGGTGCCGAGATCCGTCCGTACGGTCACCAAGCTTGGATTATCGCAGTCCGTTAGCGCGCGGAGGACGTTATGCCGGACGACAGGGTACGACCGCCGGCCGCTTCCGATCCTCGAATAGCGCCAGAAGTCGAGTCTCCTGCGGCGCCGATCCCTTGGCGGCTGCACCGGGCGGCCCGTTCGGACCGTCGGGTGCTCGTCAGATCGTCGCTGACCGTTGCGTCCCGGATGATCTCCAAGCTGGCCGTTGTCCTGTTTCTCATCCTCGCCGCGCGACTGCTGAGCAAGCACGACTTCGGTATCTACTCGTACGTGCTCGTTCTGGCCAGTACATTCGCCACCCTCGCCGACCCTCAGGTTGCGATGGTTGCCGGACGCGATGTCGCCTCGGGACACGCGTCGGCTGCGGTCAGCTTTTGGTCGGCGGCCCCTGTCGTGGCCGCCGGCGGCGCCATCTCGGCGGTCGCCATGTTCGTGTTCGGTGCGCTGGACTCCGGCCCGGGAACGACGGCGCTGGTGCTTTCGGTCGCCGGCGCCTACGTCTTGTTCAACCGGACCTTCGGGCTCGGGGCCGACATGTTGCGATCGCTCGGGCGGATCGGGGCAGAAGCGGCGATCGAAGTGGCGGGTACCGTCCTGCTGGTCGTGGCTGCAAGTGTCCTCGTGGCGACCCGCGCCGGTATCACAGCTGTGCTTCTGGCGTTCGTCGGCCAGGCCGTGTTTGGCTCGCTGGCCTGCTACGGGGCGTTGTTCCGCGACGTTGGACCGCCTATTCGCACGCACGGTCGCTGGCCCCGGATGTTCCGCACCGGGATCAAGCTTTCGGTGGCCGCCAGCGCCACCGCCGTCGCCACCCGAGCGCCGCCGCTCATCCTCGGCAGCGCGGGGTCGGCGATCGCCGTCGCGAGCTACTCCGCCGGCCTTCGCTTCGCCGATACCTTCTACCTGCTGGCCCTGACCGCCGGCCAGGCCCTGCTTCCAAGTATCGCCGCACTCGCTCGGGTCGATCCGCGCCGGGCTGCTCGGCTTACGCGGCGGGTCATCCTTTTCGCGGTCGGCCTCGGGGCGGCCGCTGCCGCGGTCAGTTTCGGCCTGCGAGGAGACCTGACGGGGGCCGTGCTCGGCGGAAAGTACAGCTCCTCGGGAACGTTGATGGCGGTGATGATGATCGGCGCGCCGTTGATGGGCGTGTTCTGGATCTCGTGGTTCGCTCTGTTCGCCTTCGGCGGCGAGCGCGACGTAGTGGCGGTCGCGCTGGTGGCGGCCGCCGTCTCGGTGGCGGTCGGGACCGCGGTGATTCCCTCCGCCGGGGCCATCGGTGCCGCGTGGATGTACGTAGGCGTGATCGGTCTGATGGCCGCGCTCACCTATGCCCGGTTCGAGCGCCGCGTGGCGTCCTCGATCGGCGCCCTCGCGGAGTCGCCGTCCGGGCCGCCGTCGGCGGCGGCGGAGCTGCCCGAAGCTCCGTTCCTCGGACCAGACGCAAATTGAGCGGACCCCACGTGCTCGTCGTGCTGCACGAGCCCGGGGTGGGAGGGGCGACCAACGCCGTCCTGCGCGTGCTGCCCGAACTGGAGCAGCACGGGTGGAGCTTCAGCTTCTGGGCGCCATGCCCGAGCCCGGTCGCCGAACTGCTCGTGGCGCGCGGCTGGCCGGTTGCCGGCGAGGAGCGGCCGCTTCGCTACAGCTGGGGAGCGTTGCGCGAGCCTCCCGGGGCGGCTCGCCGCCTCGCCGCGACACCCGGCTACCTCGGTCGTCTGCGGGCCCACATTCGCCGGCTCCGGCCCGATCTGGTGCACGCCAACACGGTCGTCGCGCTCCCCGAGGCGGCAATCGCCCGGTCGACCGGCACCCCGACCCTGCTCCACGTCCACGAGATGCTCTCGGCCGGGCTCCGGGGTGCGTCGGCGGTTCGCCTGGCCCGCGTCGCGGACCACACCGCAGCCGTATCGCAGGCCAGCGCGCAGCCCCTCCGTCGTACCGGCCTGGGGACGAGCGTGATCACCGCTGGGCTTCGGCTGCCACCCCCGCCACGCGCCCGGACCGCCGGGCAGCGGCTGGTCGTCGGGACGCTCGCCACCGTCTCCCATCGCAAAGGGAGCGACACCTTCCTGGCGGCGGCCATCGCGCTGAAGGCGGAGTGGCCCGATGTCGAGTTCCGCATGATCGGACCGCTGGCACCCGGTCGGGAGCGGATCTGGGCCGGGGAGTTGACGCGGCGCGCCGAGGTCGCCGGGATCCAATGCGGCGCGACTGCTGACGCCCTGCGGGAGCTGGCCGGCTGGGATGTCTTCGTGCTGCCGTCTCGCCGCGATCCGTTTCCCCTCGCGGTGCTGGAGGCGATGGGGACCGGTCTGCCCGTCGTCGCCACCGTGGTCGACGGCCTGCCGGAGCAGGTCGATGTCTCATGCGGGGTGCTGGTCGCGCCTGGCGACGCCGTCGCCCTGCGGCGCGCGGTCGCCGCGCTGCTCGCCGACGCACCGCGGCGCGCGGCCCTCGGCGCCGCCGGCCGGGCTCGCGTCGCCCGGGAATTCACCTCGGCACGCCACGCGCGTGAGCAGGCCGAGGCGTACCTCGCGACTCTCGCGTCGGCGCGAGGCGCTCACCGAGACCCCAAGCGTGCCCGGTATGCTCCATGACCCGAATGGCCACGACGATCCGCCGCACGCTCCGCTACGGACTGCTCAGACTGCCACCGATAGTACGTAGCCGGGTCGAGGTCAACCTGCTCCGGGCCTATGAGGTCTATCTGCGAGCCCGAGCCGGCAACACCGAGAACGGCCCGGCACCCGACGGCCTGCCGGTGCCCCCGGCGAAGCTGCGCGTGCTCGTGTCGGGAACGGCCGATCCCGAGTTCTTCATCAATACCGGGCGGCGCCAGGCGACCTTCTTCCGAGAGATGCTCGACCGCAACGACGTACCGCTCACCCAGTCGTCGTCTGTGCTCGACTTCGGCTGCGGCTGTGGGCGCATCGCCCGCTGGTGGGCAGGGTCGTCGGTCCTGTTCGGCTGCGATCCCAATCGGGAGCTGGTGGCATGGTGCCGCGCCAACCTGACATTCATGAACGCTGCGGTCAGCGAGGACGATCCGCCGTTGCCGTACCCAGATGCGACCTTCGATTTCGTCTACGCGCTGTCGGTGTTCACCCACCTCCCAGAGGCGCCGGCTCGCGCCTGGATGGACGAACTTGCGCGAGTCGTCAAGCCCGGTGGCCATGTGCTGTTCACCACGGCCGGCGAGGCGTACTGTGAGCGCCTCAGTCCCGAGGAGCGGCGTGACTACGACCACGGAGATGCAGTGGTGCAGTTCGATACGGCCGCCGGCACAAACCTCTGCATCGTCTATCACCCGCCGGCTTACGTGCGTGGGCGGATGCTCGACGGCTTCGAGCTCCGCGAGGCGTTCCTGACGCCCGACCATCCCGTCGAAGCCGAGGAGTCGCGGCTCGCGCAGGACTCCTACCTCGTGCGTCGCCGAGCGTAAGTGGCCGCGACGGACCACTTGCGGCGGAACCGGCTGACGCAGCGCATGAGGGGTCGGCTGCGCCATATGCCGGTGGCTCACTCGGTGCGGGCGGCCGCTCTCGGCGCGCTTGATGCCGTCGAGGGCGCGCTCGGCCGAGGCGACCCGCTCCGCCCTCCGCGGCGCCTGCACCACGTCGGCGACGGCGACTTCCGCGCGGTCGGCGAGGCGCTGCTCGAGGCGCTGATCGCCGTCGGCGGACTGGATCGCGACGCGCGCGTTCTCGACGTCGGTTGCGGAACCGGGCGCACTGCGGTCCCGCTGACGGGTTATCTACGGGACGGAAGCTATGACGGCTTCGACATCTCCGCTCCAGCCATTCGCTGGTGCCAGGACACGCTCACCTCCCGTTTTCCGACGTTCGTCTTCCGGGCGTTGGACATCGCCAACAGCCACTACAACCCCGACGGCGGGCTGGACGCCTCGGGCATCCGGTTCCCCTACGAGCCGGACGCCTTCGACTTTGCCGTGGCCACGTCCGTGTTCACGCACATGCTGCCCGGAGGCTTCCTCCACTACCTCGATGAGCTGGCGCGCGTCCTGGCGCCGGGCGGCACCTTCTTCGGGACGTTCTTCCTTCTCGACGAGGACAGCCTCACCGCCCTCGATCGTGGCAGGACCCTGCTCGAGCTGCCAACCCGGCATCATGACGCGGCACACCGAGTCGACTATCGGGCGATGGATGCGCGCACGCCGGAGACGGGGATCGCCCTGCCGGCGTACTTCGTCCTTGACGGGCTCGGCGAGCGCGGTTTCGAGGTGAGCGCCGTCCATCCCGGTCTCTGGTCGGGCCACGTTGACGGAGCGCTCTACCAGGACATCGTCGTGGCCCGCCGCCGGCTGGGCTAGCCGTCACACGGCAGTGGTTCGCGGTGTCCGGCGCCGGCGGGCGAGGGCCTGCCACGCGCCCTGCACCGGCTCGAGTGCGACGTGGCGCCGCCCGGCCCCGAAACGGCGATAGGCCCTCCACTGAAGGAGACCGGCTATCCGCCCTCGAACGGGCATGAGTGTGCGGTCACTGACCACCGCGACGGCGCAGTACGCCAAATCGTAGGCGAGTATGGCTGGGGCGTAGATGAGTAGATCGCGAGTCGGCATATTCTTGGCGAGCAGACGGATGCGATTGCGCCCGACGTGGAAATGCTTGAACGGCGAGCGGTGGACGCTAGTCGAGGAGTGGTGGTGGTGGGCCACCGATGCCGGCACGTAGAGGCATTCCCAGCCGCGCATGCGGGCGCGCCAGGCTAGGTCGACGTCCTCGAGGTAGAGAAAGAAGCTCGAATCGAAGCCGCCAACGTCTTCGAGCATGGCGCGGCGCAGCATCGCCGCGCCGGCGCTCGCCCCGAAGACCGGAGTCGGGACCTGCTCGCTGTCCTCGGGAGCCCGGCCGATGTGCCGCTCGAAGCCGACGCCGAGACGATCGACCGCGAATCCGGCCGAGTTGATGTTGCCGTCGGCGACGAAGCGCAGTTGCGCGGCCAGGGCCCCCACACGTGGCCGGTCGATCGCGGCGGCGAGCAACTCGTCGACTGCTCCCGGATCGAGCGTGGCATCGTTGTTGAGCAGCAGCAGCCAGTCGCCGCTTGTTGCCTCGATGCCCGCGTTCACACCGGCGGGGAAGCCGCGATTATCGGCGAACTGGAGCAGCCGTACGTTCGGGTGCGCCACGCGCAACGCCTCCGGCGCACCATCTCGCGAGCCGTTGTCGACGACGAGGATCTCGCTCTGATCGGCGATCGGCGCGAGCGCCGTCTCGAGCGATGCGACGCAGGCCAGGAGCAGTTCTCGCCCGTTGAGGTTGACGACAACGGCGCTGACGAGCACTAGCGGAGCCGGCGTCGAGCGATCGCGCTGCGCATCGCCGAGACGACGAACTTGACCGAGATGCCGGCGTAGACGAGCGCATCGAGCGGCCGGTTGCGCCCCGCCAGGAACTTTCGGTAGTAGCGGGCCATCGCGTGGTGGAAGGCGAAGTTGAGGCGCAGGCCGCGGTAGCGCCGCCGACCGCGCTCCTGGACAGTGGTCGCGCCCTTCACGTGCACGACCGTGGCCCCGCCGTCGTACCAGACGGTCCAGCCGGCGGCTTTGAACCGGAAGCACCAGTCGAGATCCTCGCCGTAAAGGATGTATCCCTCGTCGAGGAGGCCGACTTCCTTCATCGCGCTGACGCGCACCAGCATGAACGCTCCGTTCACGGCGTCGACTTCCCCCTCACCGCGGTCGTCGAGCTCCGGAGCGCGGTACTGGGCGAGCGTGTCGCCCGCGTTCGTTCGCCGCCCCAGCCCGCTGAAATGCCCAAGCGCGCCGATCAGGGTCGGGAAGCTGCGCTTGGCCGCGTGATCGAAGGTTCCGTCTCGGCGCACCAGTCGCACGCCGACCACGGCCCGCTCGGGTCGCCTGCGCAGATCTTCCAGTGCCCGGTCGAGCGCTCCAGGCAGGATTTCCGTGTCGGGGTTGAGGAGCAGCGCGTACGGCGCGGCGACATTGCGCAGGACGGCGTTGTTGGCCTTGGAGAAGCTCGCCGTGCGGTCCATCTTCAGCACGCGAACCCACGGAAAGCGCGCATCGAGCATCTCCGTCACGCCGTCTCTCGTGCTGTTGTCGACCACCCACACCCGAGTCGGGCCAGCCCCCAACGGGTGGCGTTCGAGGGAGCTTAGGCAGTCGCGCAGCAGTTCTCGACCGCCCGTGACGGCGGCGACGATGACGACCTCGAGGAGCGTCGCGCCGGCCGGGGTTTCCCGCAGCGGACGTACGGCTTCGGTGGTCATCGGCGACGGATATTACTTGCGGCCGGCCGGCGCCGCCTTGGCGTCGCATGGGCTCCGCCTCACGCTGGCGGACGCTTCGTGACCGCGCCTCGGCGGGTCGCGACGACGTGCCGGGCTCCACGCGCTGCAGGTCGTTAACCTGCAGCGTCGCCATGGCGACCCCTCCCTCACTCGCCGGACGCCGGCTCAGGCTGGCGCTTGACGCCTACGTGAAGCTCCGGGTCGTCCCCCACCTGATCGCCTTCTGCGTCCGTCGCGTGCTGCTCGGTCCCGACCGGGCCTACCTCGACCTCAGCGAGCGCGCGGCGGGATGGGCCGGCGTCGTCGGGCAGCACATGCGGGCCGCCGCGCACCGCGGCATGGGCAGCCGTCTCGGCCCGAATACGGTTCTCAGCTACGGCGTCGTGCTCGAGCGCCCGCCGCTGTCGGTGGGCGACATGACCATGCTCGGCCATTACAGCAACGTCCAGAACGCCGAGATCGGCCGCGACTGTCTGATCGGCGACTATGTCCTCGTGGTCGACGGGACCGGTCAGCACGCGTCCGCGCGGCTCGACGTCCCGCTGAACGCTCAGGGCGGGATCGTCCGTCGGGTGACGATCGGCGACGACACGATGATCGGGGGCCACGCGTGGATCGCCGCCGACGTCGGCAGCCACTGCATCGTCGGCGCCGGGAGCGTCGTCACCCGTCCGGTGCCCGACTACAAGATCGTCGCCGGCGTCCCGGCGCGGATCATCGGCGACCGCCGCGAGCGGGCGGATTCGTGAGTCGCGCTCGACCGGCCCGATCGCCACCCGCCGGCGGCCCCTTCCATCGCCTCTTCGTCCGCGTCGCCGGCCAACACCCCGACCTGCGCCCATGGCATTTCCAGTGGCTGGCCGGCATGCCCCTCTACCGGGTGCTGCGGCCGGCGCTGGCGCCCATGCGGGGCTCGGTGCTCGACGTCGGCTGCGGCTACAAGCCCTACCGCTCGTGGGTGCCTGGGGCGACCCGCTACTTCGGCATCGACGTCTTTTCCGGGCCCGAGGTCGACGCCGTTCTCGACCCGGCCCGGCCCTGGCCGGTGGCCGACGGCGAGTTCGACCTGGTTCTCTGCACCCAGGTCCTCGAGCACGTCGCCGACCTCGACTTGACGGTGGACGAGCTCGTCAGGGCGATGCGCCCGGGCGGCGACGCCCTTATAACCGTGCCCTTCATCTTCGGCGAGCACAACTCGCCGCACGACTACCGGCGCTTCTCGCGCCACGGGATCGAGCGCCTGCTCGCCGACCGCGGTCTCGAGGTCGTCGCGGTCCTTCCGCACGGGGCGATCGGGAGCACGCTCGGAGCGATCCTGCTCGGCTGGACCTACGACGCGATGCCCAAGGGAGCCGCCGGGCGGCTCGCGGTGGCCGCGCTCCTGCCGGTCTGGCTGGGGTTCTGCCTGGTGGTCAACCTCGTCGGCGCGGCGCTCGACCGCATCGACCGCACCGGGCTCTACTACGGCAACGTGCTGATCCACGTCCGGCGGCCGACCGGCTGAACGTCGGCGCGTCTCAGGCGCTCGGCACGGCGGACGCCTCCCGCCGGGCGACCTCGGCACGCACCCGCGGGACCACCCCGGTGCCAAAGACCTCCATCGAGTGGAGCACGTCGCGGTGGGCCACGGCGCCGACGCTCATCTGCGCGATGTAGCGCTGGTGGGCAAAGAGCTCGTGCTCGAGCAGCAGCTTCTCGGCAACCTCTTCCGGCGTTCCGGCGTTCCGGCGTTCCGGCGTTCCGGCGGCCAGGGCGCCGCGCGGTGAGCGCAGCACGTCGTACTCGCGCTTCCCGGACGGCGGCCAGCCCCGCTCCCGGCCGATGCGGTTCATCATCGTGATGTAGGGCGCGGCGAACGCCCTGTCGGCCTGCGCCGACGTGTCGGCGACGAAGGCGTGGGTGTTGATCGCCACCTTCATCTGCCCTAAGTCGTGGCCGGAGGCGCGGAACGCCGCGCGGTAACTCTCGACCAGCGGCACGAACCGCTCGGGCCGGCCGCCGATGATGGCGACGGTGAGCGGCAGGCCGAGCGAGCCGGCCCGGACGACCGACGCCGGCGTGCCGCCGACCGCCACCCAGACCGGCAGCGGATCCTGGATCGGCCGGGGCCAGACCCCGGCGCGGTCGAGCGGCGGTCGCAGCCGGCCCGACCAGGTGACGCGGGTGCTCGCGCGGACGGCGAGCAGGAGGTCGAGCTTTTCGGCGAAGAGCTCGTCGTAGTCGTCGAGGTCGTAGCCGAAGAGGGGGAAGGACTCGACGAACGATCCCCGTCCGGCCATGATCTCGGCCCGCCCGTCGGAGAGCAGATCGATGTGGGCGAAGTCCTGGAAGACGCGGACCGGATCGTCCGAGCTGAGCACGGTCACCGCGCTCGACAGGCGGACATGCTCGGTGCGGACTGCGACGGCCCCGAGCACGACGGCCGGCGAGGAGACGAGGAAGTCGGGCCGGTGGTGCTCGCCCACGGCGAACACGTCGAGACCGAGCTGATCGGCCAGCTCGGCCTCCTCGAGCAACCGGCGCATCCGCTCCCGGGCTGACGCCGGCGGCCAGATCGGCGAAGGTGGCGACCCCGAGCTCCACGGCTCCGAGCATAGCGCAATTACTTGCGCACGCAACGACCTTCAGGGGTGGACGACGGCGGCGAAGTCGGGCTTCCCGTCGGGGCCGGCGGGGATGAAGTCCATTCCGTCGGGCGTGTGGAGGTGGCCCGGCCCGGCGCCCGGCTGGTCGGTGCGCCCGTACTGCCAGACGATCCGGTTGCGGCGGGGGTCGATCACGATCACCCGGTGGCGGAAGTCGTCGTTGACCGCGATGTTCCCGTTGGGCAGGGGCATGGCCAGCGACGGGTGGTCCAAGCGCCCGTAGCCGGAGGCCGGCCCGTAGCGCCAGAGCACCCTGCCGCGGTGGTTGATGATCAGGACGTGACCCGGGCTCGCGTAGTCGGCGAGGAGGATGCGCCCGCCGGGGAGCGGCTGCGGATCGGACGGATAGGAGACCGGGGCCTGGACGGCGAAGCGCAGCCGCCGGTCGGGTCCGATCTCGTCGACCCAGTGGCCGGGGATCTCTGAGATCATCACCCCGCCGCTCGCCGTCGGCGTGTCGCCGTTGACCGCGCCGAGGAAGCGCGGCGGCGCGTGCCGGCACTGGCCGGCCTGCCCATACTGATGGGTGATCCGCCCGGCGCGGATGAAGAGGATCCGGCAGTTGTAGGCGTCGGCCACGGTGAACGAGCCGTCGGCGAGCTGGTAGGCGTCGTCGGGCGTATTGAGGTGCGTCGTCCCGGAGCCGATCTGCCCGGGGTGGCCGAAGAGCACCCGGAGGCTGTGGTCGGCCAAGCCGATCCTGACGATCGCCTGGTTGTCCTCCTCGTTGGCGATCAGGGCGGCGCCGCCCGGGACGACGAAGGTGTCGTCGTTGTAGTTGAGCAGGCGCCCGGCGGCGCGGTCGCGGCCGTCGGGATAGCGGAAGACCACGCGTCGGTGGGGATCGATCACGAGGACCCGGTTGTTGCCGCGGTCGGCTATCAGGATGAAGCCCGCGGACCCGGGCACCGCCGACGCGGCGGCGTAGGCCGCCGCCGTGCCCGGCTGGGGCGCCACCACGTTCCCCGGCGCCCACAACGCCGGTAGGCCGCCGTAGGCGGCGGGCGCGAGCGGTCCCCCCGACTTGGGCGGCGCGGCGACGGCGACCGCGCCTGCGGATCTCGGATTTGCCCGGCCGCCGCCCCCACCACCGCCGGTCAGGAGCAGCGCCGCCACAACGACGATCAGCGACCCGAGCACGGCCGCGGCGGCCCGGGCCCGGTTGCGGTTGCGCCGGCGGCGGGCCTCGGCGCGCCGCGCGAGCCGGGATGTCGGCGTCTGATCCCGGACGGAGGCCGGGCTGGCGGGGTCTGTCTCAGACATTTGGAGACCTCGGTGGGGGCGGGTCGAGGCCGGGCGCCATCCTACGCGCCCGCGAGAGGCCGCGACCTCCCGTCGCCGCGCGGCCACCGGCGGACTTGACGCGTGCGGTGAATAACGCAATATTCGGGTCAACGAGTGCTCGGAGGGAGCTATGGGCTCGACACCCCGCAGAACCGACCAGTTGCGCGCCTCGCCACGCATGTTCGATTCAGATCTGCTCGACCGTCTCTCGCGGGTCCATCCCGCCGTGCCGCCGGCGATCTTCGGACCGTTCATCGTCGGCTTCGTCGCCTTCGCCGTCGACCGCCTCGGCCCGACGCGTACCGTCGGCCTGTTCCTCGCCGGCTACCTGCTGTGGACGCTGACCGAGTACTGGATGCACCGCATCGTCTTCCACTTCGAGCCGGAGGACGGCTTCGGGGCACGGCTCCACTGGATCATCCACGGCGTCCACCACGAGCATCCCAACGACCCCAGGCGGCTCGTCATGCCGCCGTCGGTCAGCGTGCCTTTGGCGATCGTCTTCTACCTGGCCTTCCTCGCCGTGTTCGGATCCCGCTACGCCCCCGGGATCGAGGGCGGTTTCATCTCCGGCTACCTGATCTACGACATGACCCACTTCTACGTCCACCACCGGCGTCCGACCACCAGCCTCGGGCGGGCGTTGCGCGAGGCCCACATGCGCCATCACTTCCAGGACGACACCACCGGCTTCGGCGTGAGCGCCCCCTACTGGGACCGGGTCTTCGGAACCACGTCGGCCCGTGCGCAGCGTCCGGCGCCTCCGGCGGAGTAGGCCCACTAGCGGTCGACCAGGCGCCGGAGATCGCGCGCGTTACGGGGGGCGAAGCCCCGCCAGTCGTTGTTGAAGTAGACGAAGACCTCCAAGTGCGAGCGCCAGCCCCGGACGCGCTCGGCCCACGCCTCCAGCTCGCGACGCGAATAGTTGCCGTCGCGCCCGCGGCTCCCGTAGTGCATTCGCACGTAGACGAAGTCAGCTGTCGCGTCGTGCGACGGGAACCGGCGCTCCGGGTGATCGCCGATGACCAGGGCGATCCCGTGGGCGCGGAGCCGGTCGAGCACGTCCGGGTGCAACCAGCTTTCGTGCCGGAACTCGAAGGCGTGGCGGCCGCGCCCGTCGAGCAGTCGGAGCGCCGCCTCCAGCCGCTCGTCGTCGCGCTGGAAGTTGGCTGGAAGCTGCCATAGCACGGGCCCGAGCTTGCCGCCGTCGGCGAGCGGGCCGATCCGCTCGTAGAAGTGCTCGATGCCCTCGGCGATCGCCGCGAGCCGCTTGACGTGGGTCATGTAGCGGCTCGCCTTGACCGCGAAGACGAAGTCCGCCCCGGTCTGCCCGACCCACCGCGCCACCGCGTCCCGGGTCGGCAGCCGGTAGAAGGTCGCGTTGACCTCGACGGTGTCGAAGCTCTCCGCGTAGCGCTCGAGCCAGCGCCGCGCCGGCAGATCGGCCCGGTAGAAGTCGCCGCGCCAGTCGCGGTAGTTCCACCCGGAGCAGCCGATGTGAAGCGGGGGCACCCCGGCTCCCTACCCGCGCCGGGCGCGGGTCCTACCGTCCGACTCCGATCAGCCGGCGTCGGCCGTCGGCGCGGGCGCGACGGCCGGAACCGGCGGCGTCTCGGCCGGGGGCGCCGTGGCCGCGGGGGGCGCCGGCGCCGGG
>JBPCNA010000248.1:0-9285 GCA_051001735.1 Solirubrobacteraceae bacterium | reverse complement strand
GTGCACCGGCCTCGGCTTCGGCGGGGGCGGCGGGCCCGGCCGGCGGAGGCGGCGCTGCGGCGGCGGGCGGGTCGACGGCAGGCCGGCGCTTCTCGGGGATGTTCGTCGGGGGGGCCGCGGCGATCGGCTCGGGCTCGGGGGTTGGTGGCGGCGGCGGCGCGGCGGCTGGCGCGGGCGGCGGGGCCGGAGCGGGCGCGACGGCGGTCGGCGGCTCGACGAGGAGCTCCGGAGGCACAGGGGCGATGACCGTCCGGCCGACCTCGGGGGCGGGCGCCTCGATCTCGACGGCGAGCTCGGACTCGCCGAGGCGGATGATGCCTCCGGCGGGGATCAGCATCGGGCCCTCGACGCGCTTGCCCTGATACCAGGTGCCGTTGAGCGAGCCGAGGTCCTCGACCTCGACCCCGGCCGGGGTCACCCGTACGACGAGGTGGCGGCGGGAGAGCTCGGCGTCGTCGATCACGCAGTCGACCTCGCCGCGTCCGACGACGGCCTCGCCGTTGAGCTCGAAGCGAGAGCCGGCCGAGGGGCCGGCCTTGACGACTAGCCTCGGCACGCCGAGCTGGGTGGGAGCCTGGGCATGGCGGAAGCATAGCCATCAGGGCGGCCCGCGTCACATTCCGTTCAGAGACCCGTTAGGTGCCCTAGACTCCGCTCCGGATGAGCACGACCGGGGACGCTTCCCCGCCCGGCGTGGGGACGCGGCGCCTGGCGATCTACTACGGCTTCCTGGCCGCCATGACCACGGCGGTGGTCATTTTCGTCGCGACCCAGGGGCCGCATCAGCACGCCCAGAAGCAGATCGCGGGCGGCTACGACGTCGAGGCGAGCGCGGGCTGCCTCGGTCAGCAGTTCAACGTCGTGCAGTCGGGCGAGTTCGTGACGATCGAGGATCCGCAGACCGGCGCCGGGGGCAAGCTCCTCTTCAAGGCTGGGCGGCTGAAGGGGACGATCGCGTGCGCCGACCACAACCACCGCGCGGTCGACCTCACCTACAGCGCGGGCACCCTCGGCGGCCCGATCGGCGGCGCCCCGGCCCGCGCGACCTTCAAGCGCGATCCGCCGCCGGCGGGCACGCCGAAGGCGAAGGCGCCGACGAGCGTGGCAGGCGACTACCAGCTCTCTCCGGCTTCGACCTGCCTGGGCGGCAGGATCTCGATCGACGGCTCGGGGCACAGCATCGAGCTGGTGGCCCAGAAGCAGCCCCGGGGCCGCCTGACCTACGCGACCGGCAAGCTCGCCGGCGCGGTCACCTGCACCCACGGCGGCACCCGCAAGTTGGTGGGGACGGCCGCCGGCCGTCAGCTCGACCTGACGCTGACGGCGCCAGCGGTGGCGACCCCGGCGCCGGCGGTGGCGACCCCGGCGGTGGCGGCGGCGACCCCGGCGGTGGCGGCGGAGCACGTGATCGCGAACAAGCAGCGGGCGGTCGACGCGACGGTGGCGGCCTTCTTCGTGGCGATCGTGATCGTGATGCTGTTCGCCCGCCTGATGGGGGTCGTCGTGTCGAAGCTCGGCCAGCCGCGCGTGATGGGCGAGGTGCTGGCGGGCATCCTCCTCGGCCCGACCCTCCTCGGGACGATCGCCCCGGGAGTCGGGACGGCGCTGTTCCCGTCCGACGTCATCCCCTACATCGGGGTAGCGGCGAACCTGGGCCTGATCTTCTACATGTTCCTCGTCGGCCTCGAGCTCGACGCGAGCCAGCTGAAGGGGCGGGTGAAGCTGGCCTTGGCCGTCTCCAACACGAGCCTGCTCGTGCCGCTGTCCCTCGGCCTGCTCGCGGCGATTCCGCTTTACCACCTGCTGGCACCGGACACCAACTTCATCGCGTTCGCCCTGTTCGTCGGCGTCGCCATGTCGATCACCGCCTTCCCGGTGCTGGCCCGGATCGTCGTGGAGCGGCGGATGCTCAAGCGCCCGATCGGCGCGCTCGCCCTGTCGGCGGCGGCGATGAACGACGTCACCGGCTGGTTCCTGATCGCCCTCGCATCGGCCTTCGCCGGCACCGGCGGGGTGAGCGGGGTGATCGGGACCGTGGCGCTCGCGGTCTGCTTCTGCCTGGTCATGGTGTTTGCCGTCCGCCCGCTGCTGGCTCGGGCGGCGACAGCCCACGACGAGGTCGGCCGGCTCCCGGGAGGCTGGATCACGGCGATCTTCGCCGGCGTCCTCCTCTCGGCCTACGTGACCGAGACGATCGGGATCGCGGTCATCTTCGGGGCCTTCGTGATGGGCTTCGTGATGCCGCGCCACGCCGGCCTGACCGAGGACGTGACCCACCGGGTCGAGGACTTCGTCGTGACCCTCCTGCTGCCGCTGTTCTTCGCCTACACCGGCCTGCGCACCAACGTCCTGCTGCTCGATCGGAGCGAGCTGCTGCTGATCACGCTGGTGCTGTTCGCGATCGCGCTGCTCGGAAAGTACGGCGGCACGGTGATGGCCTCCCGGGTGATGCGACTCGGCTGGCGTGAGTCGGCGGCGCTCGGGGCGCTGATGAACACGCGCGGGCTCACAGAGCTGATCGTCCTCAACCTCGCGCTGGAGAAGGGCGTGATCTCCTCGGCTCTGTTCGCCGCCCTGGTGATCATGGCCCTGACCACCACCTTCATGGCGGGACCGATCCTCCAGCTGATCGACCCGAAGAACACCTTCGGCGAGCCGCTCGAGGAGGAGCTGGCGGAGGCCCGCCGGGAGACCGAGCGCGATTCGGTGGTCCCGATCCCGTCGCGGGCGGTCCTCGTGGCCCCGCAGACCGACGCGGGGCTGCCCCAGCTCCTGGCCCTGGCGGAGCCGCTGGCCCGGACGCCCCCCGAGCGCGAGGTGATCCTCGCGCGGGCGGTGCGCCCGCCGCGGGGAGCCGCGGTGCGGGCGGCGCTCCAGACCGAGAGCCGCGTCCTCGCGGTGTCGACCGCCGAGGTGCAGCGCGAGCGCATCGCGCTGCTCGACCGGGGCGTCGCCGCCCGAGCGGTCGCCTTTAGATCTCCTGATCCGGGGCAGGATCTGGTCCGCCTGGCGGATTCCGAGGAAGTCGATTTGGTATTGATCGACGGCCGGCGTCCTCTGCTTGGTGCCGGGGTTCCCCGCGAGGCAGTGGGCACCGTGCTGCGCAAGGCGCCGTGCGACGTGGCCGTTCTGGTGGCCCGCGAGGACGTGGTGATCAGGCTGGGTGCCGCGGCGCCGATCATCGTCCCCTTCGGCGGCGCCGAGCACGACTGGGCGGCGCTCGAGCTCGGGGCGTGGCTCGCATCGGCGACCGGGGCGCCGCTGCGGCTGCTGGGCGGGGGGAGCAAGGACGCAGGCGAGAAGGACTCGAGCCGCCTGCTGGCCGACGCGTCGCTGCTCGTCCAGCAGTTCGCCGGCGTCTTCGCCGAGCCGCTGATCTCGACGGGGGGCCGCGAGGGCATCCTCGAGGCGGCGGCCGGGGCCGGGCTGCTGGTCAGCGGCCTGTCGGAGCGGTGGCGCCAGGAGGGCCTCGGCGAGACGCGGGCGGCGATCGCCCGGGCCGCCCCGGCGCCGATCCTCTTCGTCCGGCGGGGCATCCGTCCGGGTGCGCTGGCGCCGCGCGACGACGTGACCCGCTTCAGCTGGTCCTCCCCGGCGATGGGCGCCGGCGGACCGACGCTCGGCTGAGCGCCGCGGTCATCCGGTCACCTCGCCGAGGAGCCGGAGCGCCGTCTCGGCGTTCGCCGGGTAGAAGGCCTCGATCGCGAGCTCGGAGAGCGTGATGTCGGCCGGGGTGCCGAACGTCGAGAGCGTGGAGATGAAGGCGAGCTCGCGGTCGCCTTCGCGCAGTCGCAGGGGTACGACGATCTCGCGCCCGGAGGCGCCGGCCGGTCGCGCTCGACGCCGGGATAGGCGGCGACCTCTTCGTGGAGCGCCTCGAGCACGGGGTCGCCGGTGACGGCGGCCTCGCGGCGCAGGCGGGCGAGGAGGTGGGCGCTCCAGTCGCCGAAGTTCACGGTCCGCGAGGCCATCCCGTCGGGGTGGAGGGCAAGGCGGACGGCGTTGGCCGGGGGTGCGAGGAGAGCCGGCGCGCATCCGGCGGTGAGCGCCCCGAGTGCGTCGTTGGCGGCGATCAGGTTGTGGTGGCGGTCGATCACGAGCGCCGGGTAGGGGTCGTGGGCGCGGAGGAAGCGGTCGAGGGCGGAGCGGACCGGCTCCATCTCCTCGTCGTCGAGGGGCCGCTCGACGTAGAGCGGGGCGTAGCCGGCGGCGAGAAGGAGGGCGTTGCGCTCGCGCAGGGGCACGTCGAGCGTCTCGGCGAGGCGCACGACCATCTGCCGGCTCGGGCGGGAGCGCCCGGTCTCGACGAAGCTGAGGTGGCGGGCGGAGATCTCCGAGTCGAGCGAGAGGTCGAGTTGGCTGAGCCGCCGGCGGCGGCGCCAGTCGCGGAGGAGATCGCCGAAGCTCAGAGGCGTGGTCGCGGCTTCCATGGGCGAGACGGTAGCGGCGGGGGGTGGGTGGGGCGATTACCTCCGAGGTAAGGGGTCTGCCGAGTCGGTCGGCGTCCTCCGGCAGCTCCCGATCCGGGCGAGACCCGTGAAGCGGACGAGACCTTGGTCGCTGCTCGGGTGGACGGTCCCGGCTCGGTGCGCGGCGTTCGCGCTTGTGTTCGCGAACCGCCACCAGTTCGGTCGGGCGCTCGCCGCTCGGTGCCGACCCTATTTCGGCGAAGCCTGAGTACCCGGCCGGCACGTTCCGCCAGCTCTACTTCAAGGGGGCAGGAAGAAGGCCTGACCGCGACGCGCCATCGCGGCGCACACCTATGCCGTGCGGCGCTGCGGGCGCTCCGTCGTCCGGAGCCCCGCGTGACGTACCCGAGGTGGTGGCGCTCGCGCGAAGGTCTCGGCGTCCCGTACCGCCACGCTTCGTCGTCGCTCGCGCTCGAGTGCCCTCGTGAGGACAGCTCCCCGCTGTGTCTCCGGCTGCTCGGGACAACCTCGTCAACGGAACTCGACGGGATCGTGCGGAACGCGAACCGTCGATTTGCCTGCTGATCCCAGAATGGAGGATGGATCGAGTTGGAATCGGCCGACGGGAGCGACCGGCTCCTCTGGCGCTGGGACGCCGCCCGGCCTAGCCTGAGCCGAGGACGAGGCCGAACCGGCTCACGCGAGCGCCGCCTCGGGCCGGGACGGCCCCGGGAGGAGGCGGGCAAGGCCGGCCACGGCGAGCAGCAGGACGGCGAGCTCGACCAGGCTCAGCTCGAAGGCGTGCCCCCAGCCTCCGCCGAGAGCGCCGAAGAAGATCACGCCGGTGACGGCGACCCCGACGGCGTTGCCCACCTGCTGGACCGTGGCCAGGGCCCCGGACGCCGCCCCGGCGCTCTCCGGGGTCAGCGGTCCGAGCGAGATGGCGGTGAGCGGGGTGATGCAGAAGCCCATGCCGGCGCCGGCGAGGAGCAGGCCGGGCGCGAGCGCCCAGATCGAGCCGCCGGTGCCGACGAGGCCGACAGCCGCGAGCAGGGCGGCGTGCCCGGCGGCGAGGGTCAGTGCGCCGACTCCGACGAGGCGCCGCCCGTACCGGAGGGTCAATTCGGGCGCCCGCACCGAGGCGGCCATATAGGTGACGGCGACGATGGTGAAGGTGAGCCCGGCCGCGAGGGGACCGAGGTGCCGGCCGGCCTGGAGGTAGAGCGCGAGGACGAGGAAGTACGACGCCTGGCCGGCCCAGAAGACGATCTGCACCCCAAGGCCGGCGGCGAAGGCGCGCTCCCGCAGGAGCGCCGGGGCGACGAGCACCGAGCGCCCGCAGGTCAAGCGCCGCCGCTGCTGGGCGACGAGCAGGCCGAAGAGCGCGGGCACCGCGGCGAACGAGCACGACGTCCACAGGGGCCAGCCGTGCTGGCGGCCCTCGATCAGGGGCAGCACGAGGGCGACGAGACCGCTGCTGAGAAGGAGGGTGGCCACGGGATCGAGGCGGTCGCGCTCGGCCGTGCGGGACTCCGGGACGAGGATCGGGGCGAGGGCGAGCGCGAGACCCCCGACCGGCAGATTGATCAGAAAGCAGCTCCGCCAGCCGAGACCGGCGACGTCGAGTCCGATCAGCAGTCCGCCGATCAGCTGCCCGCTGACCGCGGCGAGGCCGAGCACGAGGCCGTAGATGCCGAGCGCCCGGATCCGATCGGCGCCGTCGTAGAGGACGCCGATGATCGAGAGCACGCTCGACGTGAGGAGGGCCGCTCCGGCGCCCTGGACGATCCGCGCGGCCACCAGCGCCGTCGGGTCGGGGGCTACCCCGCAGGCTCCCGACGCGAGGGTGAACAGGCCGAGACCGAGGACGAACAGCCGGCGGCGGCCGTATGCGTCGCCGAGGCGGCCGGCGGCGATCAGGAAGGCCGCGAGGGCGATGCCGTAGCCCGCGAGGATCCACTCGGTCGCTCCCTGACCGGCGTGCAGGCGATCCTGGATCGAGGGCACGGCGACGTTGACGATGAAGAAGTCGAGTACGACCATGAACGTCCCCGCGAGGAGGACGACGAGCGGCGCAAAGCGGCTTGAGGTGAGGCGTCGAGTGAGCATGCCGGCCAGCCTCCCCGCCGGCCGGCCGCCTGTCGATTACCTCGGAGGTAGTCGATTACCCGCCGGGTAAGGAGATGCGACCTTCGGGCCGGTCGCCGGCAGCCGCGAAAGCGCGGCGAAGCGGCTCAGCCGAGGTCGACCGGGACCCGCCGGACGCCGGAGGGCGCCGGCAGCTTGCGGAGCTCTTCGGGAACGCCCTTGACCGAGGAGAACTCGATCGCCAGCGGCGGCGGTCCGCCGGCCGCCTCCTGCTTGCCGAGCACCGACACCGGGACTGGCAGGAGCTCGGCGGGGGTCGACCAGCCGGTGAAGCGGAACTCGCCGCCGTTCTCGATCCAGCTGAGCGAGAAGAGCGGGAGGACCACGATCTTGGTCCAGATCGCCATCACCCAGACGACCCAGTAGAACCAGACCGCCTCGGTATCGGTCAGGCCGACCTTGGGCACCGTATGGGCGATCACGAAGAGAATCACGAACTCGCCGACGGCCAGCACGAAGGTCAGCCACGGCGGCTGCCAGCGGATCAGGTAGGGGTAGAAGGCGATGTCGAGGATCACGCCCATGATCAGGTAGATCCCGAGCAGGACGATGAAGCCCTCATTGCTGTTGACGATCGAGAGGATCGTCGCGAGGATCGCGCCCGGCAGGAGGATGATCGTCCGCGTCTCGATGCGGCCCAGCACGGTCGGGCACATCAGGCGAGCTGCTCCGTCTTGCGCACGCCGCGCATCGCCTCGGCGGCTGCCGAGGACAGGCGAAGCTGCATGCCCAGGCGCGCCGGGAACGGCCGCCGGCGGAGGTGCTCGGCCCGGGCGCAGTCAGATACGAAGCGCCGGCCGATGTACTTGAGGCCGGCGATCGTGTCGCCGTGCGGGATCACGCTGTTGGCGGTCAATCCCATCATGCACAAGCGCGACTCGGGCTGGTCGAGCCCGGGGACGCCGCAGTTGGTGAGCAGCTTGATGCGACCCTGCTCGATCGGCAGCTGGTAGTGCTCGACCAGCCGGCGGAGCAGCGGGATCGTCAGGGCGGACTTGTTGAAGCCGGTGCCGGTCACCACGCCGGTCACGTCCAGCCAGCCGGGATCCTCGCCGTGCTTGTTGGAGATGTGGACGCGCAGGCCGGCCGGGCCGGGCTCGATCTGGTCGATCTCGCCGATCGCCGCGTCGAAGCGGCCCTCCGAGCGACCCTTCTCGATCCGGGCGGCCCAGCTGCGCCGGTGGGGCGTGGTGCCCTGGAGCACGGTCCCGAGGAAGGCCACCCGCTCATCGAAGGGCAGCGCCTGGAAAACGTCGATGCCCTTGGCCTCGAACAGGCAGCGCGGGACGTTGAGGTCCTGATCGTCGGGCAGCGGGTTGCGCGTCAGGGCGAGAACCTTGCCGCCGACGTCGAGCGCGTTGGCCCACTCGTTGATCGAGGCGATCCCGGCCCCGACGACGACGTAGCGGCCCTCCGCGGCGTACTCCTTGGGCTCGTAGGCCTGGACGACGCGATCGCCGATCGCCGGGTTCTGACGCGCCTTGGCCATCACCGGAGGGAAGTTGAGCGGGCCGTGACCGACGGCGAGCATCACGTGCTTGGCCCGGCCGACGAAGTTGGCCGCCTCGTCGTAGAGGACGAAATGGGAATCGGGATCGCTCTCGCGCTGGACCCAGCCGATCCGGGTGGGCACGCGGCAGTCCTCCCACCCGAGCTTGTCGGCGACGACGCCGGCCTCGGCCAGGATCTCCGAGACGCCCGGGTTGTACTTGCGGCGGATCGAACGGGCGAGCACGCTCGGGCGCTTGTGCGACCAGGCGTTGAGCTGCCCGAAGGTCGGCCAGTCGGCCGGCAGGAAGTGCGACTCGGACTCCGAGCGCAGGACCGTCTGGCCGAGGTTGAAGGCGAACTGCTGGTAGGTCCCGACCGGGTTGCTGCTCGTTCCGTAGACGCGCACCTGCTCGGGCCGGAAGCCGAGGTACATCGCCGTCGAATGGACGATCAGCGACCCGAAGCCGTCGCCGACGACGGCGATCGTCGCATCTGATCCTGGCTTGGCTGGCACGCGGAGCAGACTAGTCGACGGGACCGGCCCCGTCGAGCGGTAAAACTTACGGACCGGTGAAGGCTGCGGTCGGGCGCCTCAGCCGGCCGAGCGGGCGCGCCAGCGACCGTCTCGATGGACGAGGGTGACGGGTTCGGAGTCCTCGTCGAGGTGGATCCGGACGACCTTCGCGTCGAGGTCGATCTCGAGCCGGAGGGATAGCCCGGGCGTGGCCTCGATCGCCCCGGTCACCTCGAGCTCGGTCGGCTCGGATGGCGCCGAAGCGACCTGCTCGGTGGGCGGGAGCTCGTCGGCGGCCGGCGCGAGCGGAGGCCGCTCGGCGGGCACCTCAACCAGCTCGGGCGCCTCCGGCAGCGCCGTCGGGGGCCCCGGCACGCAGACGCGCACGACCAGCGTGCTCGTGCCGATGTCCATCCAGTCGCCCACCTCGAGCGGCGTGACGTCGACGATGCGGCGGCCGTTGACGTAGGTCCCGTTGGTCGAGACGAGATCCTCGACCGCGTAGCGGCCGCCGTCGGTGCGGAAGATGCGGGCATGGCGACGCGAGATCTCGATGTCGTCGGCGAGGCGCCCGACGCCGTCAGCGAGGCGGCCGATCGGCAGTTCGTCGTCGATCTCGATGACCGTGCCGACCGCGTTACCGGCCGTGACCTCGAGCGTGACGTGGCCCGCCTCGGGCGCCGGCGGGCCAGCCGGCGCGCCGCCGGCCTCGCCGGCTGGCGC
>JBPCNA010000247.1:0-4237 GCA_051001735.1 Solirubrobacteraceae bacterium | reverse complement strand
CAGCGGGCTCGGGCGCGGCGAGCGCGGCGGCCAGTCCGGCGAGCAGGGCCGGGGCGTGGCCGGGTGCGAAGCGGACGCGGGCGGCGGCGATCCCGTCGAGCGCGCTCGGCCGGCTGGTGGCCACGGCGAGCTTGACCTCGTTGCGGCGGACGCCCTTGCGGATGCGCATCTCGAGGATCGGGGCGTCGTCGACCGGCTCGCAGTCGAGTACGAGCACGGCGTGGGCGAACTCGAGGTCGGGCACGCTGGCCTGGAGGCCGGGGGCGGCCAGCCGGCGCCGGTGCTCGAGCGCGACGGCGGGCCCGGGCGTCGAGTCGAGGTGGGGCGAGCCGAGCGCCTCACGGAGCATCCGGGCCAGGAGCATGCCCTCCTCGTTGGTGGCGCCTGCGCCGGCGAGGGCCGCCGTGCGATCCCCGGCGGCGGCGAGCAGCTCGGCGGCGCGGGCATAGGCCTCGTCCCAGCCGGCGGTCCGCAGCTCGCCGTCGGGGTCGCGGACGAGCGGCTCGGTGATCCGCTCGTCGACGTGGATCGCCTGGTAGGCGAAGCGCCCCTTGTCGCAGAGCCAACCGTCGTCGATGCCGTCGTGGTGGCGGTCGCGCACGCGGAGGACGCGGTCGTCGCGGATCGTCAGCTCGGTGTTGCACTGGGCCGGGCAGAGGGTGCAGATCGAGCCGGCGCCCTCGATGTCCCACGGACGCGCGCGGAAGCGGTAGGGGATCGAGGTCAGGGCGCCGACCGGGCAGAGCTCGATGATGTTGCCGCTGAACGGGGCGACGTAGGGATGACCGTCGAAGGTGCCGACGAAGGTGTGGGCGCCCCGCTCGAGCAGGACGAGCTGGTAGTCCTCGGCGAGCTCCTGGGAGAAGCGGACGCAGCGGTAGCAGAGGATGCAGCGCTCGCGGTCGATGGCGATCAGCGGCGACAGCTCGAGCGGCTTCTTGAAGTGGCGCTTGGGCTCGATGAAGCGCGAGCGGCCGGGCCCCCAGCCGAAGGTGATGTCCTGGAGCGGGCACTCGCCGCCCTTGTCGCAGACGGGGCAGTCGAGCGGGTGGTTGATCAGGAGGAACTCGACGACGGCCTCCTGGGCCTCCTTGACCCGGGCGGTCTGGGTGTGGACGACCATGCCGTCCTTGACCGGGCTCGAGCAGGCGGTCTGGAGCTTGGGGATGCCCTCGATCTCCACCAGGCACATCCGGCAGGCGCCGACCGGCTGGCCGAGCTTCGGCTCGTAGCAGAACACCGGGATCTCGATGTCGCCGTACTTGGCGGCGTCGGCGAGCATGATGCCCTCAGGCGCCTGGACCTCGAGGCCGTCGATCGAGAACGTGATCGGCTGGCGCTGCGGGCGCGGCATCGGCTACGCGGCTCCCTGGGCGACGAGGGCGCTGTCGGAGGCGATCGGGGCGCCGAGCTGCATGGCCTCCATGTGGGCCTCGAACTCCGAGCGGAACTTCACGATCATCGATCCGATCGGCATCGCCATGGCGTCGCCGAGGACGCAGAGGCAGTTGCCGATGATGTGCTCCTGGACGGAGGCCATGATGTCGAGGTCCATCGGGGTCGCCTCGCCGCGCTCGATTCGCTCGAGCATCTGGACCGTCCAGTTGGTCCCCTCGCGGCACGGCGTGCACTTGCCGCACGACTCGTGGCGGTAGAACTTCGCGAGCTTGAGGGCGACATCGAGCACGGGGGTCGAGTCGTCGACCACGATGATCGCCCCGCTGCCGAGCATCGAGCCCGCCTTGGCCAGGCTGTCGAAGTCGTAGGGGAGGTCGAGGTCCTCAGCGGTCAGCACCGGCGAGCTCGACCCGCCGGGGAACCAGAGCTTGACCTCGCGGCCGGGCGGCGGGCCGCCGGCCAGGTCGTAGATGATCTCGCGCGACGGGGTCCCGAGCTCGACCTCGTAATTGCCGGGGCGCTGGACGTGCCCCGAGACGGAGACGAGCTTGGTCCCGGTCGAGGTCTCGGTGCCGAGCTTGGCGTACTCCTCGCCGCCCATCTTGATGATGTAGGGGACGGTGGCCAGCGTCTCGACGTTGTTGATCAGCGTCGGGCCCTGGTAGAGGCCCTGGTTGGCCGGGAACGGGGGCTTCAGCCGCGGATTGCCGCGCTTGCCTTCGAGCGAGTCGAGGAGGCCGGTCTCCTCGCCGCAGATGTAGGCGCCGGCGCCGCGGTGGAGGACGAGCGGGAGGCTCAGCTGGGTGTCGAGGATGCGGTCGCCGAGGTAGCCGGCCTCGTAGGCTTCGACGAGGGCGCGGTCGATGATCTGGGCCTGCTGCTCGTACTCGCCGCGGATGTAGATGAACGCCCGGTTGATCCCGGCGGCGTGGGCGGCGATGACGATGCCCTCGATCAGGAGGTGGGGGTTCTTCTGCATCAGCTCGCGGTCCTTGAAGGTCCCCGGCTCGGATTCGTCGGCGTTGCAGACGAGGTACTTGTCCATCGTCCCCTTGGGCAGGAAGGACGCCTTCTTGCCCATCGAGAAGCCGGCGCCGCCCCGGCCGCGCAGGCCGGAGGCCAGCAGCTCGCCGAGGACGGCCTCGGGTGGCATCGTCAGAGCCCGCCGGAGCGCCTGGTAGCCGCCGCGGCTCTCGTACACGGGGAGCGTGTTGAGTCCGGGCTCGTCGATCCCCTTGAACAGGAGCTTCGTGCTCACGCCGAGGCTCCCGGGTAGTCGGCGGCGGCGGCGTCGGTGCTCTTGCGGCGCAGCAGCTGCTTCTCGGGCAGCGGCGGCCGACCGGCGCGGACCTCGGCGAGCAGCGTGTCGACGTCGCCGGGCTCGAGCGGCCCGATGTAGACGTGGTCGACCGAGGCCATCGGGGCGATGTCGCAGGCGCCGAGGCACTCGAAGGAGCGGATGTTGAAGTCGGGGTCGCCGTCGGCGGCGGCGAGGAAGGCGGCGTGGAGCTCGTCGGCGCCGCGCAGCGAGCAGGAGATGTTCGTGCAGACGTAGATCGAGTGGCGCCCGGTCGGGTGGGTCTCGAACATGTCGTAGAAGGTCGCCACGGCGGTCAGGTAGCCGGGGGTCAGGCGCATCACGCAGGCGGCCTGCTCGATCGCCTCGGGCGAGCACCAGCCGTGGTGGCGCTGGGCGGCGGCCAGCGCGGGGAGGGCCGACGAGCGGGAGTCGGGGTAGCGGGCCATCGCCTGCTCGATCTCCTCGCGAAGCTCCCGCGGGACGGCGACGATCGCGGGGTCGGGGATCTCGGCGGGGTCCTTGGTGAGGTCGACCGCGTCGTCCCAGCCGGGCACCCGCGACCCGTGGGCGTAGCGGGGGACGGACCGGTGGGCGAGACGCCGCCGCTCGGTCGCCTCGGCGCCGATCACGTCGTCGGTCGACGGGGCGACGGCGGGCGCGGCCTTGGCCCGGCGACCGCTTCTGATCGCCCTCATCGGTCGATCCCGCCGAGGATCGGGTCGAGCATGGCCAGGGTGGCGATCAGGTCGGCGATGTAGGAGTCGCGGGCCATCGGGGCGATCGCCTGGAGGTTGACGAAGCTCGGGTCGCGCATGTGGACGCGCGCCGGCTTGGACGAGCCGTCGGAGCGCACAAAGCAGCCGAGCTCGCCGCGCGGCGACTCGATCGGGTAGTAGACCTCGCCGGGTGGGACGCGGAAGCCCTCGGTGACCAGCTTGAAGTGGTGGATGAGCGCCTCCATCGAGGTGGCGAGCTCGTGCCGCGGGGGGAGGGCGACCTTGCGGTCGTCGGTGATGTGGGGCCCTTCGGGCAGGCCGTCGAGGGCCTGTTCGATGATCTTCACCGACTCGTAGATCTCTGCGAGACGCACCGCGTAGCGATCGTAGTTGTCGCCGAGGGTGCCGACAGGAATCTTGAAGTCGAAGTGGTCGTAGGAGCTGTAGGGGGCGGCCTTGCGCAGGTCCCAGGGGTTGCCGGCGGCGCGCAGAAGCGGCCCGGTGACGCCGAGTGAGAGCAGCGTCTCGGCGTCGAGCGGACAGATGCCGCGCAGGCGCTGGAGGACGATCTCGTTGCGGCTGAGCAGGTCGGCGTACTGATCGGCCGCCTTGGGCATGATCGCGACGAACTCGCGGACCTTCTTCTCGAAGCCGGGCGGGATGTCCTCGATCACGCCGCCGACCTGGAAGTAGCGGGTGTGCATCCGCTGGCCGGAGGACATCTCGAAGAGGTCGAGGATCCGCTCCTTCTCGCGGAAGCAGTACCAGAACATCGAGATCGCGCCGAGGTCGAGCGCGCTGGTCCCGAGCCAGACGAGGTGGG
>JBPCNA010000246.1:0-13107 GCA_051001735.1 Solirubrobacteraceae bacterium | reverse complement strand
GCGGCGCTCGCCGGCCGCCGCCCCGGGTCGGCGGCCACGCCCCGCCGCAGGACGGCGGCCACCGTCGGCGACGAGCCCGGCACCAGGGCTCGGAGATCGGGCGGCGGCCCCGTGGCGATCGCGTGGGCCAGGGCCAGCGGGTTGTCCTGGGGCCAGGCCTTCTCGCCGCTCAGCATCTCGAAGGCCACCGCCGCGAGGGCGTAGACGTCGACCGCCGGCGTCGCCGCCGCCCCGTTGAGCTGCTCCGGCGCCATGTAGCTGTAGGTGCCGAGGATCTCCCCGGCCTGGGTGATCTGGGTCCGGTCGGCGGCGACGGCAATGCCGAGGTCGGCGAGCTTGACCGCGCCCTCGAGGCCGAGCAGGATGTTGGCCGGTTTGACGTCGCGGTGGACGATGCCCCGCGCGTGGATCGCGTCGAGCGCGGCGGCGACCCCGTCGAGCACCTCGAGCGCGTAGGCCTCCGGCAGCCCGCCCGCGCCGTCGATCACCTGGCGGAGCGTCTCGCCGGGGACGTATTCCATGACGATCACCAGATCGCCGTCCTCGCCGGTCTCGACGTCGTAGATCGAAACGAGGTTCGGGTGGCTGAGCGACGCCCCGACCAGCGCCTCGCGGCGCAGGCGGGAGATCGCCCGGGCGTCGCCCCCGGCGTGCACCCGCTTGAGGGCGACGCGCCGCCGGAGCATCGTGTCCTGGGCGAGCATGACGGTGGCCATGCCGCCGACACCGATGCGCTCGATGATGCGGTAGCGGGCGAGGTCGTCGGCGACTGCCATGGGTGGGGGCCTACCCGGTCGGCGGCGATTTCCCACCTGCAAGGTCAGCGCAAGCGGCTGTGGCGGGCGCCGTAGGCGAAGTAGACGACGAGGCCGATGGCCATCCATACGAAGAAGCGCAGCCAGGTCGCCGCCGGGAGGTTCAGCATCAGGTAGAAGGAGGCGAGGACCGAGAGGATCGGGACCACCGGCACCCACGGGGTGCGGAACTTCCGCTCGAGGTCGGGCCGCGTCCGCCGCAGGACGGGGATCGCCAGGGCGACGAGGACGAAGGCGAAGAGCGTGCCGATGTTGACGAGGGTGTCGAGGGTGTCGAGGCTGAGCAGCGCCGCCAGGGCGGCCACGGCGATCCCGGTGGCGAGGGTCGTCCGGTAGGGGGTCTGGAAGCGGGGCGAGATCTTGGCGAAGGCCGGCGGGAGGAGGTGATCGCGGCTCATGGCGAAGAGCACCCGGCTCTGGCCGAGCATCAGGATCAGCATCACCGAGGTCAGGCCGGCCAGCGCCCCGAACGACACGATCTGGGCGATGTCCGTCTCCCCGACCGCCTGGAAGGCGTTGGCCAGGGGGGCGTCGGCGCTCAACTTGTCGTAGTGGACCACACCGGTGACCACGAGCGAGACGGCCACGTAGAGCACGGTGCAGATCAGCAGCGAGCCGAAGATGCCGATCGGCAGATCGCGCTGCGGCTTCTTGGCCTCCTCGGCCGCCGTGGCGACGGTGTCGAAGCCGATGAACGCGAAGAAGACGAGCGCCGCCCCCGTGAAGATGCCGCCGACCCCGAAGGATCCCGTGTTGAAGCCGATGTCCTGGAGGAGGCTGGTCTCGGCGGCCGGACCCGGCGCCCCGTGCGATCCGGACGGCGGGATGAACGGGTGGTAGTTGGCGCTCTTGACATAGAACAGGCCGGCCACGATCAGCAACAGCACGATTGACACCTTGATCGCCACCACCACGAGGTTGAAGCGCGTCGACATGCGGATGCCGAGGCAGAGCAGGCCGGTCAGCACGAGGACGATCATCGCCGCCACCAGGTTGTGATGGTTGCCGTCGGCCCAGGTCGGGAGGTTCACCCCGAAGGTATCGGTGAGGACCACCCGGAAGTACTTCGACCAGCCCGAGGCGACCGTGGCGGCGCCGAGGGCCAGCTCGAGGATGAGGTCCCAGCCGATGATCCAGGCGACGAGCTCGCCGAGGGTGGCGTAGGAGAAGGTGTAGGCCGAGCCGGCGACCGGGATGGCGGAGGCGAGCTCGACGTAGCAGAGGGCGGCGAGGCCACAGGCGATCCCGGCGGCCACGAAAGGGCGATGGCCGGGCCGGCCAGGGTTCCGGCCGCCTTGCCGGTCAGCACGAAGATGCCGGTCCCGACGATCACTCCGACGCCCAGCACGACGAGGTCGATCGGCCCGAGCGCCCGCCTCAGCCGGGAGCCCTCGAGCTCGGTGTCCTCCATCGACTGCTCGACGGTCTTGGTCCGCGTCAGGTCCACGCCGCGCGAACTACCCCGCGACCCGCCCGCCAAACCACCGGCCGTTAGGCTCCGCCCCGATGGAGCACTCCTTCAAGCCTCCGAGCTACACCGTCGGCGTCGAGGAGGAGCTGATGATCATCAGCTCAGAGACGCTCGACCTCGTCAACGCGATCGAGCAGCTCCTCGACGACGACCCGGCCGGGCAGATCAAGCCCGAGCTGATGGAGTCGGTGCTCGAGATCGCCACCCAGCCGTGCAGCACGGTGGCCGAGGTGGCGCTCGAGGTGCGCGGACTGCGCCGTCACGCCAGCGACCTCGCCGGCCGGCGGGGGCTGCGGATCGCCTCGGCCGGCACCCACCCGTTCACCCGCTGGGAGGACCAGCGCATCGTCGGGCGGCCCCGCTACCGGGCCCTCGTCGACGAGCTCGCCTTCGTCGCCCGCCAGGAGATCGTCTTCGGGATGCACGTCCACGTCGGGATCGACGACCCGGAGACGGCGATCGCCGTGGCCAACGGGCTCCGCCAGCACGTCCCCCTGCTCGTCGCCCTGGCCGCCAACTCGCCCTTCTGGCGCGGCGAGGACACCGGCATGCTCTCGGCCCGGGTGCCGATCTTCAAGTCGTTCCCTCGCGTCGGGATCCCGCCGTTCTACCGCGACTGGGAGGATTACCAGCAGCGGATGGCGCGGATGGTCGCCGGTCGGCTGGTCGAGGACTACACCTACATGTGGTACGACGTCCGCCCCCATCCGAAGCTCGGCACCGTCGAGATCCGGGCGATGGACGCCCAGACGCGGGTCGAGCACACCGTCGCGATCGCCGCTCTGATCCAGTCTCTGGTGCGCTGTCTGGCCGAGGCCCACGCCGGCGGCGAGCCGTCTGTCGAGCACCCGGTCGAGCTGCTCGAGGCCAACAAGTGGGTGGCCGCCCGCTACGGCCTCGACGGTCGCGTGCTCGACCCCGACTCCGAAAAGATCGTCCGTCTCGGCGAGGAGACCGGCCGGCTGGTCGAGCGTCTCCGCGAGCACGCCGAGGAGCTCGGCTGCGCCGCGGAGCTCGACGGCGTCCGCGACCTCCTGGACCACGGCAACGGCGCCGAGCGCCAGCGCCTCGTCTTCGGCACCAACCGCGATCACCACGAGACGGTGCGCGAGATGATCGCCGCCTCGGCCGCCTGAACGGCGGCCTCGCCGCCGGCCGCCCGGAAGCGCGCATCGGGCCCGGCCGCCCCATCCGCTACGGTGAAGGGAGCCGTCGGGTGCTTTTTGCCTTCCCTCCCCCTTGCGCGCGACCCACTCTCCGAGGGGAAGCTGACAGGAGCTGACCTTGGTCGGCGAAACGGAGCAGCTTACGACGGGCATGCTGGCCGCCCAGATCTCGCGCGCCATCGTGCAGATCTGGCACGAGTACACCGGACGCGGACCGACGAAGGCCCGCACCACCATCACCGAGGACCTGATCGTCGTGATGATGGCCGACACCCTCCTCAAAGCCGAGCGGAACCTGGCCGCCGACGGCCGATCCGACCAGGTGCTGAGCATGCGACGCGCCTTCCAGGACACGATGCGCGAGGACCTCGTCACCACGGTCGAAGGGCTGACCGGACGCACGGTGCTCGCCTTCATGAGTCACAACCACGTCGAGCCGGATCTCGCGGCCGAGCTCTTCGTGCTCGTCCCGCGCAAGCACGCGGTCGACGGCGACGGCGCCGATGGGGCGGATTAGGCCGGGACGACCCGCGGGCCGGCGGCCAGGTCCCCGATCGGCTGACGGCGCGATCCGGTCGCCGGGCCGACGATGAAGCCGAGCAGGTAGAAGCAGGGCAGGTGGACGGTGGTGCGGCGCTCCGCTGCACCGCTAATGGTCGCGGCGTGCGCGCCCCGGGGTGACCCCCTCCTCAGTGATCAGGGCGGTGACCAGGGCGGTCGGCGTGACGTCGAAGGCGCGGTTGAGCGCGGCCATGCCGGTCGGGGCGATCCGGCTCGCCCCGATCTCCGTGACCTCCTCGTCCGGGCGCCGCTCGATCGGGATCCGGTCGCCGCTCGGGCACGCGCGGTCGATCGTCGAGGTCGGCGCGGCCACGTAGAACGGGATGTCGTGGTGGTGGGCGAGGACGGCGAGCCCGTAGGTCCCGACCTTGTTGGCGACGTCGCCGTTGGCGGCGATCCGGTCGGCGCCGACGACCACGCAGTCGACGAGACCCGAAGACATCAGCGAGGCGGCCATCACGTCGGCGACGAGCGTGGCCGGGATCCCGAGGCGGTCGAGCTCCCAGGCGGTCAGCCGCGCCCCCTGGAGGACGGGCCGGGTCTCGTCGACCCAGACCGACGGGCGGCGGCCCTGCTCGTGGGCGGCGCGGATCACCCCGAGGGCGGTGCCGTAGCCGACGCAGGCGAGTGCGCCGGCGTTGCAGTGGGTGAGGACGCGGGCGTCGTCGGGGAGCAGCGCGGCGCCGAGGGCGCCGATCCGCCGGTTGCGATCAAGGTCCTCCGCGGCGAGGCGGAGGGCCTCGGCGAGCGGGTCGCCGGCGTCGCGGGCTCGGGCGACCCCCCAGGCGAGGTTGACGGCGGTCGGGCGGGTGGCGAGGAGCCGGGCCGCGGCGGCGTCGAGATCGTCGCCGGCGGCCGCGGCGAGGGCGACGCCCATCGCCCCGGCCACGCCGAGGGCGGGGGCGCCGCGGATGGCGAGCGTCTCGATCGCGGTGCAGAGGTCGGCGACGGTGGCCGCCTCGAGCAGGACGAGCTCGCCGGGGAGGCGGCGCTGGTCGATCAGCACGACGCGGCCGTCGCGCCAGGCGATCGTCGGCGGGATCGGATCCTCGCGGGTCATCGGCCGAGCGCGTCGACCGTGGCCCGGACGGCCTCGCCGACCCCGCCGGGATGGTCGTAGGCTGCGGCGCCGAGGAGGACCATCAGCCCGCCGCCCCCGGCCCGGGCGACCTGGGCGGCGGCGTTCGCGGGCCCGACACCACCCCCGAGCACGGCGACCGACGGTCTGGCCCGACCGCACGGGCCGCGGACCGCGGAGAGGTTCCTTTCTGTGGAGCGGTCATCTTCAAAGAGGCCGCCGGCGAAGGCGCCGACGATCACATGGTCGGCCCCGCAGAGGCGGGTGAGGCGGGCGAGGACGTCCCCGGTGGCGCCGAAGTCCTCGTTGCGGGCGATCGGGCCGGAGCCGGCCCGGTGGGCGAGGATGGGCACGCCGAGATCGGCTTGGCGGAGGGAGAGGATCGAGTCGAGCCCCTGGGCGAAGGCGTTGACCATCACTCCGGTGGCGCCGAGCTCGACCACCCGGGCGGCCCGCTGGACGAGCGTGCCCGAGGGGCCGGTGACGTTCGGGCAGTAGACGACGCCGGGGTGGTCGGTGAGGACCTCGACCATCGCGCGGACGCGGTCCTCGAGCGGGCAGATCGGCGGGTCGCCGAGGACCTCGTCGTCCTTGATCAGGTCGGCGCCGGCGTCGACGGCGACGCGGGCGACGGCGGCGAACTCGTCGGGGCGGAGGCCGATCTGGGGTTTGACGATCAGGCCGACCGCCGCCCTCTTCGAGGTCGTGCCGGTGTCGCCGGGTCGGGCGCCGAAGGCCGGCCCGGGGAGGAGCTCGTCTGGCAGTTCGAGCTCGATCAGCCGGCAGCGGGTGAAGGCGCGCTTCTCGGTGGCCTCGCCGGCGACGAGGGTCGAGACGAGGAGCGGCACGTTGGCGCCCCAGTTGGCGTCGGGGAACTCGAGCACGGCGAGCTCGCCGTCGGCGCTGATCACGCGACCGCGGACCGATTCGTCGCCGGCGGCGAGCCCGGTCGTCTGGAGCCGGGCGAGCGCCGCGGCCGAGCCGGGGGGCGCGAGCTCGTAGGTGGCGCGAATCACCGGGGTGATCGTAGCGGCGGCGGGTGGCCGCCTTCGCTGCGGCCGCGCGCTGCTGCGTCACCGTCGCGGACGGGGCGTCATCATCGTCTGATCAGACACCGGCGGGGAGAGACAGGTGGTCGTGGCGGGGGCCGGCGCCGGGCGCGGCGCCTCGGGCGGCTGGTCGCGGCGGCGGTGGCGGCCGGCGCCTTCTGGGCCGCGCCGGCGTCGGCGGCGACGGTGACGGTGACGGCGACCGCCGTCACCGCTGTCGAGGGAGCCGCGTTCTCGGGCCCGGTGGCGACGATCGGCGACCTGGCGGTGGCCGGCGGCTGCCCGGCGCCGTCGACCTACGCGGTGGTCGTCACCTGGGCCGACCAGACGACGTCTGCGGGTGTCGTCGGCCCGGGAACCGCGACCATCCTGAACTGCACCTATCCCGTGACGGTTGCCGGGCACACGTTCGCCGAGGAGGGGGACGAGATCTTCATGGTCGCCGTGACCCCGACGGGAGGCGGGGCCCCGGCGAGTGCGACCGGGCAGGCGACAGTGGCCGACGCGACGCTGGTCGCGCTCGGCACCCAGCTGTCGGCGACCGTGGGCACGCCGATCCAGGCGACGGTGGCCACCGTGACCGACGCCGACCCGAACGCGACGGCGGCGCAATACGTGGCGACCGTCGCCTGGGGCGACGGCACGACGACGACCGACCCGGTGATCGCCGCCGGTATGTCGGGGTTCACGGTGGGCGCGACCCACACTTACGCGACGGCGGGCACCTACGCGACGACGGTGACGATCCGCGACGACGGCGGGAGCTCGGCCACGGCGTCGGGCGGGGCGACGGTCGGGACGGCGCCGCCGCCGCCGCCTCCTCCGCCGGCGGTCGACGCGGATACCACGGCGCCGAAGGTCGGCGTCTTGGCGCCGGGCCTGGCCGCCCCGGGCGGCTTCTCGCTGCGCGTGACCTGTCCGGCGAGCGCTCCGCGGTGCCGGGGCGTCGCGCGGGTGGTGATCCACCCGGGCCGGAGGAGGAAGTCGCCGCTGGCCGACGGGCAAGCGGTCGGGTCGGCGCTGTTCGTGCTCCGGTCGGGGGAGTCGCGGACGCTGGCGATCGGGGTGCCGGTGCGGCTGCGGCGAACCCTCCGGGGGGCGCGGGAGGCCCGGCTGGGCGGAGTGGCGATTGCCTTCGGGACGACCGGCCGGAGCGCGGCGGTGACCGGCCCGACGGCGGTGCTGAGGACGACCGGCCTGCATTAGGCGTCTTTATGTGCCTCCTCTATCGTCGGGGCACGTATGCCGCTCGAGGACGAAGACGCGACCGAGGCCGGACCCGGCGAGCCGGTCGCCACCCCGGTCGTCTGGGTCGGGGCGGAGGAGGAGGTCGTCCACCAGGCGAACACCTTCGTCGGCCTCGTCCAGCCGGGCGAGATCGTCCTGTCGATCGGCGCGCTCGTCCCGGCGGTATCGCCGCCGGCGGCCGATGAGGTGCTGGAGGAGGCGCATCGGCGCCATACCCCGTTCGTCGAGGCCGAGCCGATCGTCCGCCTGGCCCTGACGCCGGCCCGGCTCGATCAGCTGATCGCGATCCTCGAGGAGACGCGGGCCCGGCACGACCGCGTCGCCGAGGCGAGCACGAGCAACTGACGCCGTCCGGATCAAAGGGAAAAGCCCCGCTGGGAGCGGGGCTCTTCCGGTAAGCGGCTGAAGGGACTCGAACCCTCGACCTGCTGCATGGCAAGCAGCCGCTCTAGCCAACTGAGCTACAGCCGCATGGGCCGGAGTGTACAACCGGGCGGCTGCGGCCGGGCTTGTGATCGCGGGGCCGGTCGGGCAAGATGCCCGGCCATGCCGGCCACCCAGCCGCCCCCGGGCCCGGGGCCGGGGCCACCGGACGGGTCCCGGCCCGCGGCGAGGGCGAAGGTCGTGGTGGCCCGTTCGCTCCCGCCGTCCGGCCTCGCTCTGCTGACCGAGCGCTACGAGGTCGCCGTCGGCGGGATCCCCGCCGACGGAGCCTGGCTCAACCGCGAGGCCGAGGGCGCGGCGGCGATCGTCGCCGACCCGACGGTCCGTGTCGACGGGGCCCTCCTCGACCGGGCGGGCGAGACGCTGCGGGTCGTGGCCAACTTCGCCGTCGGCTACGACAACATCGACACCGATGCGGTGCGCGACCGAGGCCTGCGGGCGACGAACACGCCGGACGTCCTGACCAACGCGACGGCTGAGCTGGCGGTGGCGCTGATGCAGGCGGTCGGGCGGCGGATCGTCGAGACCGACCGCCTGCTGCGGGCGGGCGCATGGACGGGGTGGGAGCCCGAGCAGTTCCTCGGCCGCGAGCTGTCGGGAGCGACCGTCGGCCTGGTCGGCTTCGGGCGAATCGGGCGGCGGGTCGCCGAGCTGCTGCGGGGCTTCTCGCCCCGCCTGGTGGTCGCCGCGAGGCGCCGGCTGGACGATCTGGGAGCCTACGGAGCAGAGCAGGTCGAGCTCGACGGGCTCCTCGGCGTGTGCGACTACGTCAGCCTCCACGTCAATCTGACGCCGGCGACACGCTACCTGATCGACGCTGGTCGCCTCGGCCGGATGAAGCCGGGCGCGGTGCTCGTCAACACCTGCCGGGGCGCCGTGGTCGACACGGCGGCGCTGATCGAGGCCCTCCGGTCGGGCCGACCGGCCGGGGCCGGCCTCGACGTGTACGAGGACGAGCCGCAGGTGCCGGCCGAGCTTGTCGTCCTGCCGAACACGGTGCTCGTGCCCCACATCGGCTCGGCGACGCGGGCGACGCGGGACGCGATGGCGCGGCTGTGCGCGGAGAACGTGATCGCCGTGCTCGAGGGCCGGGAGCCGCCGACCCCGGTGGTGTGACCGCATTAAGGTGCTGTTCATGCGTGGAAGGCTTCGCCTCGCTCGGATCGTCACGGCGGTGGTTGCGGCGGGGGCGTCGGCGTCGGGGCCGGCCGGGTGCGGATCGACCGCCATGCCGGCCCGGGCGCCGACATCGACGGCGCCCGTTCGCCGTCCGCCGGCGCCTCCGGCCGGGCCGCGGGTGGGAGCGACGCAGCGGGTCAAGGCCCGCGGGACGATCCTGGCGGTGGCCGTGACGCGAGTGGTCGACCCGCTGCGGGGGTCCGGTGTCACGCTGCCGCCGGGGAGCCGCGCGATCGGAGTGTTCGTGCGTATCCGCAACCGGGGCCCGGGGACGTACGACAGCTCGTCGACGAGCGACATCTCGATCTCCCCGTCGTCGGGAGCCGCGTCGGCGGCCTATGCGCCGGCGGGGACGTGCCAGACCCAGGACCGGGACTTCGACAACCAGATCGGGACGGGCGAGACCCACACGGGATGCGTGGCGTTCACCGTCGACCGACGAGCCCGGGTGGCCGGGGTGCGCTTCTCGTCCAACGGTGGGAGCGCCCGCGTCGCGAGCTGGCGACGTTGACAGCCGAGGCGGAGAAACCTCACCTCAGGCCCCCTCGTCGATCTGTCGATTCCCGGTATGGGGCTCGACGGGGATCACGCGTGCCGGAGCAGACCCCGGGAGCCCGCTCGCCGATTGGAGGCTGCGCCGTGCCGGGCAGCCTGGGGCTCACCCGATCGGGAAAGACTCCGTGACCACGTACAAACCTTCGTGCTTCGCTTCGGCGGACTCCGCCATGCGCCGGACGTTTCGCCTTGGTCTCTGAGGTAGCCTGGGGGTCCGGCTCCCCGGCCTCGCCGTTGCAGCCGAGCGGCGAGACGATGTGGCGCTACATGGCCTACGAGTGGGCGATGGGCTCCACCCTGCTGGCCCTGTAGTGGGCGCTGACCGGCGGCCTCGCTGACTTCTACCGTACCCTTCGTTGGTCCGGCTGAGAGCTTGCCGTGGCTATCGCATCGCGCGACTTGGAGCCGTTTGCGCGGCCACGCAGGAGGGCGACCCGGCCGGCTGCGAGCTGGCGGGGCCGGACTGGGTCAGGCGGGCTGTAGATCTGTGGCGCGCCGGGATCGGCCTCGGGCGTCGTCGCGAGTAGGGTGCGACGATGGGCGCATTCGGAGACTCTGCCTTCATCCGGAGCGCTCGGGGAAGCCCGGCGTCTAGCCGGCTCGTCGGCGGCGATCCGGACTGTCACGCGGCTTGAGGGCGGCCAGCATGCAGATACGTGAAGAGTCGACACCGAGAGTCCCGCCTTACCTCGTCATCTACGAGCAGGGAGATACGAGCTGGGGCGCGTACTCGCCGGACCTCCCAGGCGTTGGCCGTCGTCGGCGACTCGCGCGACGAAGTAGAGCGGCTTGTCCGCGCGGCGATTCCATTACACCTCGACGGCCTCCGAGCGGCCGGCCTCCCGGTACCCGAGCCGCACAACGCCGCCGGCGTCGTCGCGGCATAACCCATTAGGGCGCTCGCCGGCAGGGCGCTCGCCGGCGCCAGCTGCCGGCGAGACCGCCGTGCCTCGTTCTCGCCCAACGCGATAGCCGCGGGGTTCGCCGCCGCCGGCTGCGCTCGTCTGCCGCCCGCGAGTGCTGGTCGTCGTCGAGAAGCAACACCGCGGGCTCGGTGCCGCCTGAGCGGTCGGTACGTCCGGTCGGCTGGCGATGATCGCGGGGTGCCGCGAATCAGCGAGTTCTACGGCATCGTGATCGAGATGTACTTCGCCGATCATCCGCCGCCGCATTTCCACGCCCGCTACGCCGGCGAGGAGGCGACGATCGTGATCGCGACTGGTCAACTGCTCGCCGGCGCGATTCCGTCGCGCGCGGTGCGCCTCGTGCGAGAATGGCTGGACGAACATCGCTCCGAGCTGATGGCGAATTGGGATCGCGCGCGCGACCACGAGGCGCCGCAGTCGGTCGCGCCGTTGCCATGAACGATTTGATCAAGATCCACGCCGCAGAGGCCCTCCAGGGGCACTGGCTGCGGCTGTCCTTCTCGAACGGTGCAGTCAAGGACGTCGACCTCGGCGAGTTGCTGGCCCGCGGCGGCGTGTTCTCGACGATCCGCGACCGGCGCGACGTCTTCGAGCAGGTGCGGGTGAACCCCGAAACGCAGACGATCGAGTGGCCGGGCGCCGTCGACCTCGACCCAGACGTCCTCTACGGCAATTTCGAGCCCGCTTCGGGCGTTCACATAGAGCGTCGCACCGTCCGGGAAAGCAGCGCAGCGCCGGCCTAGACCTAGAGACGCCATCGCAGAGTGCCGCATCGCGCGCGAGAAGCAGTCTGTGGCCTTTCTCTCGGCGCGCGAAGCAACAGTTTGTGTCGCTTTGGCTTGCGGGTCTGGTCTGACCAGTTTGCGCCCGGTGTCTTTGGCGGCAGAAGCGCGCCATAGGCCTGTCGCGGTTCCAGTCGCTGCGGGGGCGCAGGGCGGCGGCGGAAGCCGAGGCCCCCGCGGCTCTGGGTCCTTGACGAGACCCAGCGCGCACAAGGTGGCTGCGCGGTGGTTTTCGTTCCCTTCTGGACTGGTCGCGGTCGTGCCCAACGCGGGTCACGACCGGTACGTCCATTTCCCAGCGTCTCAGCGCTGACCGGCCACTTCACCGGATCGTCTGTCACACCCGGGCGGCCCGATCCTGGGCTGGATGCCGTCGACCAGGCGAGATGCCCAACGGCCCGCGCCATGCCGCCGTCCCCCGACAGGAGCCCGATATGACCATTGCCTTGTTGCCGTCCCACCGGAGCCGAGCCGCGCTCGCCGCGCTCGGCGCCGCCGGCGCCATCGTGCTGGTGGCGACGCCCGCCTCGGCGGCCCCGACCGCGCCCCCCGGCTTCACGGTCACCCAGTTCGCCGCCGGCAGCGGCACGCTCATCAAGCCGGATGACATCGCCCGCCTCGACGGCAGGATCTTCGTCGCCTTTCAGAACGGCGTCGGACCCAACGGCGAGCCGGCCAAGAACGGCACCACCGACTCGACGATCGTCGAGTACTCCGACTCCGGCGCGGTCCTCGGCCGATGGAATGCGACCGGCCGGGTCGACGGCCTCGCCGCCGACCCGATGAAGCACCTGATCTACGCGACCGTCAACGAAGACTCCAACTCGAGCTTCTACGTCCTGAACCCCTCCGCGGCAGCGCCCCTGCAGCTGCGCCACCTCACCTACAACGACCCGAACGGGGCGATCACCGGCGGCACCGACGCGGTGAGCGTCGATCGGTTCGGCAACATCTACCTCAGCGCCTCCAACCCGGCCGCCCCCGACTCGAACGTCGTGGCGAAGGCGACGATCGACTCGCCCACAGTCGGCCAGGTCACCGTCGCGCCGACGTTCCCGGCCAACGCGGCCGGGGTCAATGACGGCAACAACCCGGGACAGACAACGACGCTCGCCATCACCGATCCGGATTCGAACGCGATCGTCCCGGCCTCGAGCCCGCGCTTCGCCGGCCAGTTCGTGGTCGACAGCCAGGGCGACGGGCAGCTGATCTTCGGCCCCCTGCCCCTCGGGACGCCGACCGACCCCTCGACGCTGACCCAGCTCACCCTCTCGGTACCCGGCCAGACGAACGGCACGAATCCCACGCTCGACGACGTGCGCTGGACCAACAGCTCCCGCGGCGTGCTGTACGTCGTCGACCAGGGCGCGAACATCATCTACCGGGTCAGCGGGCCGTTCCAGGCCGGTCAGGCATTCGGCTCGGCGCCGACTGACGCGAGCAATCCGCCGCTGCAGGGCGACGTCGTCAACGTCGACCTGACCAACGGACAGCTCAGCCCGTTCGTGACCGGCCTGAACTCGCCGAAGGGCCTGCTGCACGTCGGGCCGACCGACCGCGGGCTCTGCGGAACCGAGAGCAGGCAGCCGGTCCCCGGTCAGCCGGGCACCCCGTACGCCAACTGCATCAGCGGCGTCGCACGGAACCTGGCGACGATCTGCGCGGGGCAGAGCACGCGGCACGCACCCGGTCAGTCGGGCACGCCGTTCACCAACTGCGTGCGCGATCTCTTTCGCAACAGCAACGCGCGCACCCAGTAGGGCCTGTGGGAGGTGGTGGGGGGGGGGGTTTTGTACGCCCGTCCCCCGCGCGCCCGAGGGAGGACATCTGTTG